>NZ_JBEXQW010000024.1:0-129012 GCF_040612775.1 Streptomyces sp. NPDC006339 | reverse complement strand
CGCCGTAGGCGATGTTGTCGGCGATGGTGCCGCCGAAGAGCCAGGTGTCCTGGAGGACCATGCCGATGCCGGAGCGCAGGTCCTCGCGGGACATCCTCGCGATGTCGACGCCGTCGAGGGTGATCCGGCCCCCGGTCACCTCGTAGAACCGCATCAGCAGATTGACCAGGGTGGTCTTCCCGGCCCCGGTCGGGCCGACGATCGCGACCGTCTGCCCCGGCTCCACCGCGAGCGACAGGTCCTCGATCAACGGCTTGTCCGCCTCGTAGCGGAAGGCGACCTTCTCGAAGGAGACGCGGCCGCTTCCCCGGCCCTCGGCGCGGGCGGGGCGCTCGGGCGCGTCCGGGTCCGGTGTCTCCTCCTCCGCGTCGAGGAGGGCGAAGACCCGCTCGGCGGACGCGACGCCGGACTGGAGCAGGTTGGCCATGGCGGCGACCTGGGTGACGGGGCCGTTGAACTCGTACGAGTACTGGATGAACGCCTGCACGTCGCCGACGGTCAGGGTGCCGCTCGCGACGCGCAGTCCGCCGGCGACGGCGACGACCACGTAGGTGAGGTTGCCGACGAGGGTGAGGGCGGGCTGGATGAAGCCGGAGATGAACTGGGCGCGGAAGCTCGCCCGGTAGAGCTCCTCGCCGAGCTCGTCGAAGCGGCGGACGGCCTCGGCGCGGCGGCCGAAGGCGACGACCTCGGCATGGCCGGTGATCATCTCCTCCACATGGCCGTTGAGGCGGCCGGTGACGGACCACTGGGTGACGAACTGCGGCTGGGCGCGGCGGCCGACGTACGCGGCGACGCCGACCGAGACGGGCACGGTGCCGAGCACGATGAGGGCGAGCGTCGGCGAGATCCAGAACATCATCGCGAGCACGCCGACCAGGGTGAGCAGGGCCCGGATCATCTGGCTGAACGCCTGCTGGAGGGTCTGGACGACGTTGTCGATGTCGTTGGTGGTGCGGGAGAGGAGCTCGCCGCGGGACTGGCGGTCGACGTAGCGCAGCGGCAGCCGGGACAGCTTCGCCTGGGCGCGGGCACGCAGCCGGTGGCCGGCCCGCTGGACGACGGTGGTGGCGAGCCGCTGCTGGACCCACATGAGGGCGGCGGCCGCGGCGACCACCGTGGCGGAGGCGGCGAGCGCCCGGCCGACGGCGGTGAAGTCGACGCCGGTGGGAGTGCCGGCGCCGGAGACGACGAGGTCGGTGGCGTGGCCGAGGATCTTCGGGGAGAGGACGTTCAGGGCGACGGCGAGGGCCGCGGTGGCGAGGACGGCGAGGAGCAGCGGGCGGTCGGGGGTCAGGGTGCGCAGCAGGCGGAGGCCGGAGCCGCGGAAGTCGAGGGAGCGTTCGAGGGCGGGGGTGGCGAGGCCGGGGCCGCGCTGGGTAGCGGCGGGGCCGATCCTGGCGGGAGTCACCCGGTCCCGGGCCTGGGGCCGGTCCTGGGCCTGGGCCTGGGCTCGGTCCTGGGCTCGGTCCTGGGCTCGGTCCTGGGCCTGGGCCTGGGCCTGGGCCTGGGCCTGGGCCTGGGCCTGGGCCTGGGCCTGGGCCTGGGCCTGGGCCTGGGCCTGGGCCTGGGCCTGGGCTTGGGCCGGGGCCTGGGCTTGGTCCCGGGTCTGGTCCTGCTCCTGGTCCTGCCCTCGGTCCTGGTCCCGGCCCTGCGGCCGGATGGGTGCGGCGGTGCTCATGCGACGGCCTCCTGGTCCTGGGCGGTGAGCCGGCCGGCGGGTTCCCCGGCGGCGTCGTCCGTGTCCTCGGTGAGCTGGGAGCGGACGATCTCCCGGTAGGTCGGGTTGTCCGCGAGCAGTTCCTCGTGGCGGCCGGTGCCGACGACCCGCCCCCGGTCGAGGACGACGATCCGGTCGGCGTCGCGGATGGTGGAGACCCGCTGGGCGACGATGACGACGGTCGCGTCCGCGGTCTCCTCGGCGAGCGCGGCGCGCAGCCTGGCGTCGGTGGCGTTGTCGAGGGCGGAGAAGGAGTCGTCGAACAGGTAGACGCGGGGCCGGGCGACGAGGACCCGGGCGATGGCCAGGCGCTGGCGCTGCCCGCCGGAGAGGTTGCCGCCTCCCTGGGTGACGGGGGCGTCGAGGCCCTCGGGCAGCGCGCGGACGAAGTCGGCGGCCTGGGCGACCTCCAGGGCGTGCCACAGCTCCTCGTCGGTCGCGTCCGGCTTCCCGTACCGCAGGTTGCTCGCGACCGTCCCCGAGAAGAGGTACGGCTTCTGGGGGACGAGCCCGACCGTGCGGGCGAGCAGGGCCGGGTCGAGGTCGCGGACGTCGGTGCCGCCGAGGGTGACCCGGCCGGCGGTGGTGTCGTGGAGCCGGGGCACGAGGCCGAGGAGGGTGGACTTGCCGCTGCCGGTGGAGCCGACGACGGCGGTGGTGCGGCCGGGGCGGGCGCTGAGGGCGATGTCCGTGAGGACGGGTTCCTCGGCGCCGGGGTAGCGGAAGCCGACGCCGGTGAGGTCGAGCCGGCCGGGGTCGGCGGCCGGGGCGAGCGGCGTGGCGGGCGGGGTGACGGACGGGGTGGTGTCGAGGAGTTCGCGGACGCGTTCGGCGCTGACCTCGGCGCGGGGCATGTGCATGAGGAGGAAGAGGACCATCATCACGGACATGCCGATCTGGAGCAGGTAGCCGAGGAAGGCGACGAGCGAACCGGCCTGGAGCGCACCGGAGTCGAGGCGGTGGGCGCCGATCCAGAGGAGGCCGACGGTGGTGGCCTCCCAGACGACCAGGACGGTCGGGAACATGACGGCCTGGAGGCGGCCGGCCCGCAGGCCGACGGCGTGCAGTTCGTCGTTGGCGCCGGCGAAGCGGCGCTGTTCGTGCCGGTCGCGGACGAAGGCGCGGACCACGCGGATGCCGGTGATCTGTTCGCGCAGCAGCCGGTTGACCCGGTCGACGCGTTGCTGCATGCCGCGGAACAGGGGTCGCATGCGCAGCACGATCGTGCCGACGGCGCCGGTCATGACGGGGACGAAGAGCAGCAGGACCAGGAAGAGCGGCACGTCCTGGCGGACGGCCATGGCGAGGCCGCCCAGGCACATCAGGGGTGCGGCGACCAGCATGGTGAGGACGAGGACGGTGAAGGTCTGGATCTGCTGGACGTCGTTGGTGGTGCGGGTGATGAGGGACGCTGTGCCGAAGCGGCCGGTCTCGCGGGCGGAGAAGTCCTGCACGCGGCGGAACGCCTCGGAGCGCAGGTCGCGGGCGACGCCCATGGCGACGCGGGCGCCGGCATAGGTGGCGGCGGCCGCGGCGGCGGCCTGGAGGAGGGTGACGGCGAGCATCAGGCCGCCGCCGGACAGGACGCGGCCGGTGTCGCCGCGCAGGACGCCTTCGTCGATGACGCCGGCGTTGAGGGCGGGCAGGGTGAGGGAGGCGAGGCTCTGGACCAACTGGAGGAGGACGAGGAGGGCGAGTAACGGCCGGTGGGGGCCGAGTCTCGCCGCGATGAGGCGGAGCAGCATGGTGACGGTCTCCGATCAGCCGACGTGGGGGCGGACCCAGCCGGCGTAGGGGCCGACCCAGTCGAGGTAGGGACGGACCCGGCCGGCGTGGGGACGGGCTCAGCCGGCGTAGGGGCGGACGGACTTGGCGTCCTTCAGGGCGCGGGCCCACCAGGCGAGCTGGTCGAGCATGGTCTTGGCGGCGGCGTCGGGGCCGGTGGGGTCCTTGGGGTTGCCGTCCTCGTCGAAGCGGCCGTGGACCTGGTGGAAGGAGACGGTGTCGCGGACGGTGACGGCGTGCATCTCGGCGAAGACCTGGCGGAGTTGCTCGACGGCGCGCAGCCCGCCGGAGATGCCGCCGTAGGAGACGAAGCCGACCGGCTTGGCCTGCCATTCGGTGAAGTGCCAGTCGATCAGGGACTTGAGGGCGGCGGGGAAGGAGTGGTTGTACTCGGGGGTGAGGACGACGAAGGCGTCGGCGTCGGCCAGGACCGGGCTGACCTTGTCGAGTTCGGCGCGGACGGCGGGGCCGGGGCGGTGGGAGAGGGCGGTGGGCAGGTCGATCTCGGCGAGGTCGACGACCCGGGTGGTGAAGTCGTCGCGCTCTCCGGTGCGGGCGGTGAACCAGTCGGCGACGACGGGGCCGAAGCGGCCCTCGCGGTTGCTGGCGACGATGACGGCGAGGTTCAGGGGCGTGGTGGTGGAGTTCGTGAGGTCCATGCCGAGGATCCTGGTACCTCAAGTTTGGTTGAGGTCAAGCGCGGCACGAATCTCCCGGCATACGGTGGACACATGACGACGCCTCCGCCCACCCCTCCCGCCCCGACGACGCCCGACGGTGGACTCCCCCCGCTCCACATCGAGGTCGACGGCGAGCCGGCCGCCGACGCGGAGCTCCTGGCGGCCCTGATGAGCGGCTACGGCCACTTCACGGCGATGCAGGTGCGCGACGGCCGGGTGCAGGGGCTCGGACTGCACCTGGACCGGCTCGACCGGGCCACCCGTGAGCTGTTCGGCCGGGGCCTGGACGGCGGGCGGGTCCGCTCGCTGCTCGCCGGGGCGCTCGCGGCGGCGGGGCGGCGGGACGCCTCGGCGCGGGTGTACGTGTACGAGGGCGCCCGTACGGTCGTGACGGTGCGGGCCCCGTACCCGGTGGACCGCACGCCCCAGGCCCTGAAGTCCGTCGCGTACTGGCGGCCGGCCGCGCACCTCAAGCACCTGGGCGGCTTCGGGCAGACCTTCCACGGCGACGCGGCCCGCCGCGCGGGCTTCGACGAGGCCCTGCTCACCGGCGGGCCGGACGGCGAGATCGCGGAGGGCGCGGTCACCAACATCGGCTTCTGGGACGGCACCTCGGTGGTCTGGCCCTCGGCCCCCTGCCTCGCCGGCGTCACCATGTCGCTGCTCGCCCCCCGGCTGCCGTCCGTGACCCGCCGGGTGACCCTGGCCGACGTGCCCGCCTTCCGCTCCGCCTTCGTCACGAACTCGCGCGGCATCGCCCCGGTCTCCCGCATCGACGACACCGCCCTCACGGTGGACGAGGAGTTGATGGCCCGGGTGTACGGGGCGTACGAGGCGGTCCCGTGGGACGCCCTGGAGGGGGCGTGACGGCGTAGCGGCGGCCCTTGAGCGGCGCCGCCCGCTCGCACAGACGGGCGACCGGTCACCCGTTCGGCACGGACCGTCAGGTGACGCCGAGAAACCCGCTCCGAGCTGCGGAGACGTCCGTGTACCAGGGGACGCGCCGCACCGGACGGAGCAATTCTGACAGCACATCAGCAGGCGCGGGTCGCGCCCGGGCGTTTACCTCGGTCCTACGGAAGCCCCTTTCCGGAAGACGTCCGCGCGCCACGGAGGCCCCCATGCGCCGCACCCCTGTCCCCCTGCTCACCGGTACCGCGCTGACGGTCGTCGCCCTCGGCGCCTTCGCCACTCCCCTGGCGTACGCCGGCGACAACGACGGCGGCAGCAGCAGCAACAGTCACAACAGCAGCAACAACCACAGCGGAAAGTCCGAGGCGCTGGAGGTCTACCCCTCCTCCGCCGACCCGGGCACGACCGTCACGGTGAACACCCTCGCCTGCGGCAAGAACGGCCGCGGCGTGGGCGACGCGAACGCGCTCGGCGCGGGCGAGTTCCCGCTCACCCCCAGCACCCACAAGGAGGTCGTGGTCGGCCAGTTCACCGTGCCGCACCACGCCAAGGCCGGGACGTACTGGATCAGCGTCGCCTGCGACAACGGCCGGACGGCCCGCGGCGAGCTCGTCGTCAAGCACAAGAACCCCAGCGGGCACGTGCGCACCGGGATCGGCGGCAGCGTCGGCCCCGACCACGCCCAGATCGCGGCGGGCGCGGCGGTGCTGGCCGCGGCCGTCGTCGGCGGTACCTGGCTCCTGCGCCGCCGGGCGAGCGGCGCGCAGGACGGCTGACCGTACCGCCCTCGTCCTGCCCCCGCCGCGCGCCCGCTGACGGCCCGGCGGGGGCAGGGCCACACCCGTACCCGGAGAGCAGCAGCATGAGCAACAGGAGCAAGGGCTGGGGCATAGCCGTGGCCGCCTGCGTGGGCCTCTGGATGATCCAGAACGGCTCGGGCGAGGTCACCCCGCCGGTGCCCTCGGCCGCGCAGGCATTCGCCGCCGGGCCGAGCGTCCACACCGACGCCGCCGCCGACCCGCTCCCGCCCTCCGAGCCGGTACGGCTGCGCATCCCCGAGATCGACGTGGACACGCCCCTGATAGGGCTCGGCCTCGGCGCCGACGGCACGCTCGACGTGCCGCCGGCCGACGACCGCAATCTGGCCGGCTGGTACGAGGACGGGACGCGGCCCGGCGCCGCGGGCACCGCGATCGTCGCGGGCCACGTCGACAACGCCGAGGGCCCCGCGGTCTTCTACGCGCTCGGCGCCCTGAAGAAGGGGCACCGGATCGAGGTGGACCGGCAGGACGGCCGTACCGCCGTGTTCACGATCGACGCGGTCGAGGTCTACGACAAGGACCGGTTCCCCGACGCCAAGGTGTACGGGGAGGCGGACCGGGCCGAGATCCGGGTGATCACCTGCGGCGGCGGCTTCTCGAAGAAGTCCGGCGGCTACCAGGGCAACGTGGTCGCGTTCGGCCATCTGATCGGGGTCCGCTGAGCCGGGCCGTTCCCGGTCGTGCCCGCTACGCCCACTGGTCGAAGGCCAGCTTCGCGACCAGCGAGAAGACGACCACGAGCAGCACGCCGCGCACGAACTCCGCGCCCTTCCGCAGCGCCATCCGCGCGCCGAGCATGCCACCGGCGAGGTTGAAGACGGCCATGACGGCGGCGAGCTGCCACAGCACGTTCCCCTGGTAGGCGAACATCGCGAGCGCGCCCGCGTTGGTGCAGACATTGACGATCTTCGCGGTGGCGGAGGCCGTCACCAGGTCCAGGTGCAGCACCGCCGTCAGGGCGAGCACCAGGAAGGTGCCGGTGCCGGGCCCGAAGAGTCCGTCGTAGAAGCCGATGCCGCCGCCGACCACGACGATCGCGGTCACGATCCTGGCCCGGGTGATCGGCGCCCGCTCCTCGCCCGCCGCGCGGGTGCCGAAGGACGGCCGGAGCATCACGAAGGCGGCGACCCCGAGCAGCACCACCATGATCACCGGCCGCAGCACCTCGCTGCTGATCCCGGCCGCGAAGAAGGCGCCGCCCATCGACCCGGCGAGGGCCGCGAGCCCGATCCGTACCGCCGTCCCGACCCGGACGGGCGCCTTGCGGACGTACGTGACGGCGGCGCCGGACGTGCCGACGATCGCCACGGCCTTGTTGGTCCCGAGGATCTGGGCGGCCGGCACCTGCGGCAGACCGAGCAGCAGCGCGGGCAGCAGGAGCAGCCCGCCGCCCCCGACCACGGCGTCGATCCAGCCGGCGACCAGCGCCGCGAGACAGAGCAGGACGAGGGTGGTCAGGGAGATGTCAGCAGGCATGCCTGGAGCCTAGGCGGCCGATGGGTGTGCCACCCATCGATCCCGGGAGTCTTGAGCTGCTTCTGAGGTCCGGGGCGAAGCACCCCTCCGCGGTCCGGGCGGACCGTATACGCGCGACGTGTACGCGGCCCGGCCCTCACAGTGCGCCGGGGCCGCGGTGAGGTCAGCGTTCCGTACGGGAAACAGTCGGGATGTCGCCGGGAAACACCCGCCGCGCACGCTTCCCGGTATGAGTACACGGATCGTGGTGGTCGGCGGCGGAACGGCGGGCGCCCGGCTCGCCCAGCGCCTGCCGGTCACCCTGCTCGGCGAAGAGCCGCACGCACCGTACAACAGGCTGCTGCTGGCGGACGTCCTCGCCGGGCGGTACGGCCCCGAGGTGATCGCCCTGCCCGAGGCGCGGAAGCCGGCCCGGCTCGGCGTGCGGGCGGTGCGGATCGACCGCGCGGCCCGGGCGGTCCAGTGCGCGGACGGCACGCGGGTGCCGTACGACCGGCTGGTCCTGGCGACCGGTTCGGCGCCGGTGCTGCCGCCGCTGCGCGGCCTGCGCGGGGCGGAGCTGCCCTCCGGGGTCCATCCGTTCCGCACCCTCGACGACTGTCTGGCGCTGCGCGGGGCGGTACGCCCCGGGGTGCGGGCGGTCGTCATCGGCGGCGGCCTGCTCGGGGTCTCGGCGGCGCGGGCCCTCGCGGCGCTCGGCGCCGAGGTGATGCTCACCCAGCAGGGCGAGCGCCTGATGGAGCGCCAGCTCGACGCGCACTCCTCGGCCCTGCTGCGCGCCCACATGGAGGCGCTCGGGGTCGAGGTGCACACCGAGTGCCGGGTGAGCGGGCTGCGGCAGGAGGGCGGCGCGGTCACCGCGGTCGAACTCGCCGACGGCTTCGTCCTCGACGCCCAGGTCGTCGTCCTGGCCTGCGGGGTCCGCCCCCGCGTGGCCCTGGCCCGGGAGGCAGGGCTCGACGTCCGCACGGGCGTGGTGGTGGACGACGAGCTGCGCACCTCCGACCCGTACATCCACGCGATCGGTGACTGCGCGGAACACGACGGCCGGGTGTACGGGCTCGCGGGCCCGGCGCTCGACCAGGCCGACGTCCTGGCGGACCTGCTATCCACGCCGGAGCCCCTGCCCCCGCCCGGGCCCCTGACCACGCCGGCGCCCCTGACCGGGCCGCTCGCGTCGACCGCGCCGAGGGCTCCGGAGGGCCCGGGGGGCCCGGCCGTGCCCGAGGCGCCCGCCACCCCGGCCACCCCGGCCACCCCAGGGGGCCCGGTCGCCCCGGGGGCCCCAGTCGCCCCACTCGCGTCGGCCGCCCCGGGTGCCCCGGGTGCCCCGGAGGCCCCAATCGCCCCGGGGGCCCCGGCCACGTCCGAGGTGCCCGCCACCCCGGCCACCCCAGGGGGCCCGGTAGCCCCGCTCGCGTCGGCTGCCCCGGAGGGCCCGGCCGCCCCGGGGGCCCCGGCCGCGCCCGAGGTGCCCGCCGCCCCGGCCGCCCCGGTCGCCCCGGCCACCCCCGCCACCCCGGGCCCCCGCCCCCGCTACACCGGCACCCGCGCCCTGACCCGTCTCACCCTCGCCGGCGCCGAGTCGCTCGACCTCGCCGTGTTCGGGGAGACCACCGCCGCCCCGGGGGACGACGTCGTCCAGCTCACGGACGCGACCCGGCGGGCGTACCGGAAGGTCGTCGTCCGCGGCGACCGGCTCGTCGGCGGCGTCCTCTTCGGCGATCTCGCCGCGGTCGGGACGCTCGCCCGGGCCTGGGAGGGCGACGAGGCCCTGCCCGACGCCCCCCTGCTGCACCTGCTCACCCACGACGGAGGCTCCTGACATGACGACCGCGCCCACCCCCACCATCGTCCTGGTCGGCCACGGAATGGTCGGCCAGCGGTTCCTGGAGGCGCTCGCGGACCGCGGCGTCACCGAGCGCGCCCGTGTCGTGGTGCTCTGCGAGGAGCCCCGCCCCGCCTACGACCGCGTCCAGCTCACCTCGTACTTCTCCGGCCGCACGCCCGACGACCTGTCGATGGTCGAGGACGGCTTCATGGCCCGGCACGGCATCGAGCTGCACACCGACGACCCGGCGGTCGCCATCGACCGGGAGGCCCGCACGGTCACCGCACGGTCCGGGCGGGTCGTCGCGTACGACACCCTCGTGCTCGCCACCGGCTCGTACCCCTTCGTCCCGCCGGTGCCCGGCAAGGACGCCCGCGGCTGCTTCGTCTACCGCACCATCGAGGACCTCCTCGCCATCGAGGAGTACGCGAAGACGGCGACGACCGGCGCGGTCGTCGGCGGCGGTCTGCTCGGCCTGGAGGCGGCCGGCGCGCTCAAGGGCCTCGGACTCGACACCCACATCGTGGAGTTCGCGCCCCGGCTGATGCCGGTGCAGGTCGACGAGGGCGGCGGCGCGGCCCTGCTGCGCACGATCGAGCAGATGGGGCTGACCGTCCACACCGGCACCGGCACCCAGGAGGTCGTCACCACCGACGGCGCCGTCACCGGCATGAGGCTGTCGGACGGCTCCGAGGTCGCCACCGACATGGTGGTCTTCTCGGCGGGCGTCCGCCCCCGCGACCAGCTCGCCCGCGACTGCGGCCTGGCCGTGGGCGAGCGCGGCGGCATCGCCGTGGACGAGATGTGCCGGACCTCCGACCCGGCGGTGTTCGCCATCGGCGAGTGCGCGCTGGCGGTCGACGGACGGGTCTACGGCCTGGTGGCGCCCGGCTACGAGATGGCGCAGACGGCGGCGAGGGTGATCGCCGAGGAGGAGACCGGGGACGGCTTCACCGGCGCGGACATGTCGACCAAGCTCAAGCTGCTCGGCGTGGACGTGGCCTCCTTCGGCGACGCGCACGGCACCGCCGAGGGCTGCCTCGACGTCGTCTACTCCGACTCGCGCTCCGGGATCTACAAGAAGCTGGTCGTCGACGGCGAGGGCCGGCTCCTCGGCGGCGTCCTGGTCGGCGACGCCGAGTCGTACGGCATGCTGCGCCCGCTCACCGGCAGCAGGCCGCCGGTCTCGCCCGAGCAGTTGGTGCTCCCGGCGGGGGTGGGCGCGCCGGTCGCGCTCGGCCCGTCCGCGCTGCCGGACGACGCGGTGATCTGCTCCTGCCACAACGTGACCAAGCACGCCATCACCCAGTGCACCTCGCTGCCCGAGGTGAAGAAGTGCACCAAGGCCGGCACCGGCTGCGGAAGCTGTGTGAAGGTGATCGAGAAGCTGCTGCCGGCGGCCACCGACAAAGGGCTCTGCGGCTGCTTCTCGTACACCCGCAGCGAGCTCTACGAGATCGCCCGCACGCTCCGGGTGACCTCCTTCGCCGCGCTCCTCGACTCGCACGGGCGGGACGCGGCCAAGGGCGGCGAGGGCTGCGAGGTCTGCAAGCCGACCGTCGGCTCCATCCTGGCCAGCCTCGCCCCGGTGATCGGCGCGGGCGGCTACATCCTGGACGGCGAGCAGGCCGCGCTCCAGGACACCAACGACCACCATCTGGCGAACCTCCAGCGCAACGGCTCCTATTCGGTGGTGCCGCGCATCCCCGGCGGCGAGATCACCCCCGAGAAGCTGATCGTGATCGGCGAGGTGGCCCGGGACTTCGGCCTCTACACGAAGATCACCGGAGGTCAGCGGATCGACCTCTTCGGCGCCCGCGTCGACCAGCTCCCGGCGATCTGGACCCGGCTCGTCGACGCCGGCTTCGAGTCCGGTCACGCCTACGGCAAGGCGCTGCGCACGGTGAAGTCCTGCGTGGGGCAGACCTGGTGCCGCTACGGCGTGCAGGACTCCGTGAAGATGGCGATCGGACTGGAGCTGCGCTACCGCGGTCTGCGGGCCCCGCACAAGCTGAAGTCGGCGGTCTCCGGCTGCGCCCGCGAGTGCGCGGAGGCCCAGTCGAAGGACTTCGGCGTCATCGCGACGGCGAACGGCTGGAATCTGTACGTGGGCGGCAACGGCGGCGCGACCCCGCGCCACGCCGACCTGCTGGCCCAGGACCTGTCGGACGCCGAACTGGTGCGGCTGATCGACCGGTTCCTGATGTTCTACATCCGCACCGCCGACCGTCTGGAGCGCACCTCGACCTGGCTGGAGCGCCTGGAGGGCGGGCTCGACCACCTGCGGGACGTGGTGGTGCACGACTCGCTCGGCCTGTGCGACGAGCTGGAGGCGCTGATGGCCGCGCATGTCGCCGGCTACCGGGACGAGTGGGCCGAGACCCTCGACGACCCGGAGCGGCTGCGGCGCTTCGTCTCCTTCGTGAACGCGCCGGAGACGCCGGACCCGACGGTCCGCTTCGTGCCGGAGCGCGACCAGATCAAGCCGGACCTGACGATCCTGACGATCGGCACCAGGCCCCTGGACACCCAACCCCTCGACTCCCAGTCCCTCGGCACCCAGCCCCTGGAAGGAGCCACCTCCCGATGACGACGCTCGAACTTTCCCTGTCCGACAACTCCTGGATGACGGTCTGCGAGGAGTCCCGGCTGACGCCGGGGCGGGGCATGGCGGCGCTGCTGCCGGACGGCCGGCAGGCGGCGGTCTTCCGGGACCGGGCGGGCCGGACGTACGCGATCGACAACCGCGACCCGTTCACGGGCGCGCAGGTGCTCTCCCGCGGGCTGCTCGGCTCGGCGGAGGGGCGGCCATTCGTGGCGTCGCCGCTGCTGAAGCAGCGCTTCGACCTGGAGACGGGTCGGTGCCTGGACGACGACGAGGTGGCGGTGGCGGTGTACCCGGTGCGGACGGTCTGAGGGAACTCCCCCTCTTTCTTGACCGGTCGTTCTTGAAAAGCACCCCTGAAAGGGCGTACGGTCGCCTCGTGGCCAGGACCAAGGCATTCGATCCGGACGTCGCGCTCCAGTCGGCTCTCGAGCTGTTCTGGGCGCGCGGCTACGAGGCGACCTCGATGGCGGACCTCGTCGAGCACCTCGGCATCGGCCGCGCCAGCATCTACGCGACCTTCGGCAGCAAGCACGAGCTGTACATGAGGGCGCTGGAGCGCTACCTGGAGACACGTGACCCGCGGGTCATGGCGGAGCTGTCCGCCCCGGGCCCCGCGCTGCCGGCCGTACGCGCCCTGGTGCGCCGGTTCGCGGCGCAGGCCGCCACCGACGGGGAGCGCCAGATGGGTTGCCTCGTCACCAACTCGGCGGCCGAACTGGCGCCCCACGACGCCGAGGTGAGGCGCCGGGTGGAGCTGAGCTGGGAGCACGTCGAGACCCTGCTGCACAGTGCGCTGAGCAGGGCCCGGGCGCAGGGCGAGCTGCCGGAGGACCGTGATCCGCGGGCGCTCGCCCGGATGCTGCTCGTGCTGTTGCAGGGGCTGCGGGTGGTGGGCAAGGCGTCCAGCGACCCGGCCCGCGTGCACGACGCGGCGGAGCAGGCGCTGGCCCTGCTCGACTGAGCCCGCACCGATCCGATCTCGTTGCTCGGGCGCCTTCGGGCGCCCTCTTTCAGGCCCTGATAACGGAATGACCGGTCAAATATCCGACCTTCAAGGAGGCGACCATGTCGCACCGCTTCACCGACCGCACCGCACTCGTCACCGGCGCCGGCTCCGGGCTCGGCCGGGCCATCGCGCTGGCCTTCGCCGCCGAGGGCGCCCGGGTCGCCGTGGCGGGCCGCAGCGCGGCCACCCTGGACGAGACGGTGGCGCTGATCGAGGCCGCGGGCGGCACCGCCCGCGCCTTCACCGCCGATGTCGCCCGCGCCGAGGACATGCACACGCTGGTACGGGACACGGTGGCGGCCTTCGGCGGGCTCGACGTGGCCGTGAACAACGCCGGGGTCTTCCGCGGCGGCCACAGCGCCGCCGACTTCCCCCTGGAGGACTGGCACACCCTGCTCGACATCAACGTCACCGGCGTCCTGCACGCGCTCCAGGCGGAGATCGCCCACATGCGCGGCCACGGCGGCGGGGCGATCGTCAACATCTCGTCCAACCTGGGCCCGCACCGCCGCATCCCGGGCGTCTTCGGCTACCAGGTCTCCAAGGCCGCGGTCTCGGCGATCACGCGGGCGGCGGCCCTCGACCACGTGGCCGACGGGATCCGGATCAACGCGGTGAGCCCCGGCCCCCTGGCGTCGGCGATGTCGCTGCTGCCGGGCGAGAGCGAGGCCGAGCGCGAGGTGCGGATGAAGGAGCAGTCACCGCTCGGGCGGGTCTCCACGGTGGACGAGGTGGCGGGCGCCGTCCTCTACCTCGCCTCGGACGCGGCCGGCTCCGCCGTCGGCACGGATCTCGTGATCGACGGCGGTGCCTCGGCCTGACGCGGTTGCCGGAGGCGTCAGCCCTGCCCGCCTCCGGCACCCTGCCCGCCCTCGGGGCCCTGTCCGCCCTCGGCGCCCTGGCCACCCTCGGCGACGGCCGCCGGGTCCATCCAGAAGACCTCCCAGTGGTGGCCGTCCGGGTCGGCGAAGGAACGCCCGTACATGAAGCCGAGGTCCATCGGCTCCTTCGCCGGGCTGCCGCCGACGGCCAGGGCCCTGTCCGCGAGCTCGTCGGTCTTCTCGCGGCTCTCGGCGCTCAGGGTGATCAGCACCTCGGTGCTCCTGGTCGCGTCGGCGATCTCCTTGCCCGGGGCGGTGAAGCTCTTGAACTTCTCCTCGGTGAGCAGCATCGCGAAGATCGTGTCGCTGATGACCACACAGGCGGCGGTCTCGTCGCTGAACTGCGGGTTGATCGTGTAGCCGAGCTTCTCGTAGAAGGACTTGCTCACGTCGAGGTCCTTCACCGGCAGGTTCACGAAGATCGTCTGCGGGGCCATGGTGTCTCTCTCTTCCCTCGGGGCCTTGTCGGTCACAGCCGTATCGGCGCTTTCGAGAGGTAAGACGGTCGGGCCGCCCGGAACTCATCGCCCGTTCGCCGTCCTCCCGGAGTTTTTCCCGGGCTCAGATCTCCCAGCGGTGGACGGTGCCCGCCGCGCGGTCGTACGTGAGCCAGGTGCCGTCGCCGAGGGGCAGGACCTGGCTGTCGGTCCGGCCCTCGGGGTAGCGGACGCGGCCGCGTATCTCCAGGGTGCGGGCGTCCAGGAGCCAGGTGCCGTACTCCTCCGGGTCCTCCTCGTACTCGATCCCGCTGGTGGCCAGGACGGTGGCGCCGTCGAGGAAGCCGCAGGCGTGGTCCCAGTGCAGCGCGTCGGTCTCGGCGAGGACCGTGCCGTCGAGGGCGTGCAGCCGGATGTCGTCGGCGTAGTGCTCGACGGTCAGGAAGCCGGGGTGGTCGGGGTGGACGTCGAACAGGATGCGGTCGAGGTCCTTGTTCAGCTCGTCGTGGACGGTCAGCCGCTCGCCGTCCCAGCGCCCCCAGTACACGAGGACGCCGTCCTGCCCCATGCCGATGTCGAGGCCCATGTGGACGCCGTCCGGATGGGAGAGGTGGCAGGAGCCGGAGGCGACGCTCTCCTCCAGGGCGTGCCGGGCCAGCTCCCGGCCGTCCTCGGCGTCGAGGACCACCCAGCCCTCCAGGTAGTCCTGGGGCTCCTCGCCCGCCGTGAGCACGACATGGGCCCACACGAACCGGCCGTCGTCGGAGACCCGGCAGGAGCCGTGCTCGTATCCCGGGCAGATCTGGAGCTCGTCGCCGGTGTGCGGGTGGCCGACCCGCTGGTCCCAGCAGCCGTGCTCGTACACCCACCGGGTCGTGCCGTCGGCGTTCACCGCCCGCACCGAGCGCTGCCCCGAGAAGGCGGCGAAGGTGCCGTCCGGGCTCACCGAGTGGAAGCCGTGCTCCCAGCCGGGCCAGGGCAGCGGGAACACGGACTCCGGTGCCCCCTCCCCCGCCAGGAGGGCGTCCAGGTCGTGCGCCTCCAGCTCGGCTCCCTGCAGGAGCAGGGCGCGGCGCCGGCCGTGCCCTCGCTTCTCGACGGCCGGCTCGTCGAGGAGCGCACCCACTCCGGGGAACGTGAGCGAGGCGATCGGGCGTGCGTCGAAATCCGTGGTCATGGCCCGAACGTAGCGGGGGCCACTGACACCGCCCCACTCCCGCCGCTTCCCCTTTACCGCTTGTTGATGCACAGTCAACTCCGTACTCCTAGTTTCCGGAAGCGCGCGACCCCGCCGCCGACCGGTGCGGCGGGGCGATTCACACCCCCGACAGGAGTGAGACGTGGAGCGACGCAGTTTCCTGCGTGGAGCGGTCATGGGCACCTCGGCCGCCGCCTTCGGCTACACACTGATGCGCGGGGCGGCCTACGCCGCCCCCGCCCAGCCCGGCGCCGGCCCGTACGGGGCGCTGGGCGCGGCGGACGCCAACGGCATCCAGTTGCCCGCCGGCTTCACCAGCCGGGTCATCGCCCGGTCCGGCCAGACCGTCCCCGGCACCTCGTACGTCTGGCACAACGCCCCCGACGGAGGCGCCTGCTTCGCCGACGGAACCGGCTGGATCTACGTGTCCAACTCGGAGATATCCAGCACCGGCGGCGCGAGCGCGATCAAGTTCAACTCCTCGGGCGGCGTCACCTCGGCCTACCGCATCCTGTCCAACACCAACCGCAACTGCGCGGGCGGCAAGACCCCGTGGAACACCTGGCTGTCCTGCGAGGAGGTCGACACCGGTTACGTCTACGAGACCGACCCCTGGGGCGTGAACGCCGCCACCCGCCGGGCCGCGATGGGCCGCTTCAACCACGAGGCCGCGGCGGCGGACCCGGTGCGCAAGGTGATCTACCTGACCGAGGACAAGTCCGACGGCTGCTTCTACCGCTTCGTGCCGGGCACCTGGGGCAACCTCTCCTCCGGCACCCTGCAGGTCCTGAAGGCCGGCACGGCCACCTCCGGCTCCTTCACCTGGGCCAACGTCCCCGACCCGGACGGCTCCCCGACCGCCACCCGCTACCAGGTCTCCGGCGCCAAGGTGTTCAACGGCGGCGAGGGCTGCCACTACGCCAACGACACCGTCTGGTTCACCACCAAGGGCGACGGCCGGGTCTGGCAGCTCAACCTCGCCACGAGCACGTACGAACTGGCCTACGACGACTCGCTGGTGAGCGGTGGCGCGCCGCTCACCGGCGTCGACAACATCACCGGCTCCTCCTCCGGCGACCTCTTCATCGCGGAGGACGGCGGCAACATGGAGATCTGCCTGATCACCCCCGACGACGTCGTGGCCCCGTTCCTGCGCATCAACGGCCAGTCCTCGTCCGAGATCTGCGGCCCGGCCTTCTCCCCGGACGGCAAGCGGCTGTACTTCTCCAGCCAGCGCGGCACCAGCGGCAGCTCCTCCGGCGGCATCACCTACGAGGTGACCGGCCCGTTCCGCGCGTAGCTCTTCGCGTAGCACCCGGCCGAACCGGTGCCGAGCACCGGGTCGTGGGCGCCGCCCAGCAGGGCGGCGCCCAACGGCGTCAGGGTGTGCAGGACCGCGTTGCCGTGCCGCAGCGTGGCGACCAGGCCGGCCTCGCGCAGCACGCCGGCGTGCTGGCTCGCGGAGGCGACCGACACCCCGGCCCTGCGGGCCAGTTCGCTCGTGGTGCCGCCGTCGCCGATGGCGCTGAGGACCGCGGAGCGGGTGTGCCCGACGAGCTTGGCCAGCGAGGGCAGGCCCGGCGCGCGCACGGTCGGCGGCTCGCAGTGGGTGATCGGGTAGACCAGCACCGGCGTGAGGCCGGGATCGCGCAGCACGACCGGGGTGCCGCGGCAGAAGTACGAGGGCTGGAGCAGCAGCCCGCGCCCGTCGAGGTGGAGCTCCCGGTCGACCGGATAGTCGGCCTCCAGGACGGGGCTGCGCCAGCGGAGCATCGGCGGCAGGGACGCCAGGAGTTCGTCCGCTCCCCCGTCCAGCAGGGCCCGGCCGCGTTTGGCCCGGTCGGCCTCGACCCGGGCCTGGATGCCGGTCCAGTACGGCTCCACGGCGGCCCGGTGGTAGCTGCGCAGAGCGGCGAGGAGCCGTCCGAGGGGTTCGCTGGCGCCGTCGGCCAGGGACCGCAGCGCGGCCGGGACGGCGGGGCGGCCGGAACGGCCGGAACGGCCGGCGCCGACCAGGGCCAGCTCGGTGTGGAGCCGGCCGGGCGGGGTGGCCCGGATCGCGTCCAGGCCCTCGTCGAGCCCGAGGATGCCCTGGGGCGGCGTCAGGAAGTCGGGGAAATAGCCGCGGCTCGGCACGAGCGCGGCGAGCAGCCGGGTCTCAGAGCCCAGTCGTATACGCGCCTCGGACCGCCATTCCCCATACACCATCGAGCCGCGCCGGTCTCTTAAACGGTGAAAACTGAGAATCGTTTCCCATAGAACATCCGGCCGGGCGGCCATCCGGACCCCGGCCAAGTCGTTTCCGGTGAAATGAATCCGCAGCATGGAACCCCCACCTGTGCACTCGCAACCACCCCCGACGACGAGTATGCACAGCATCACTGCACGTTACCAGGGTGTTTCAGCCACACTTGAAAGGCATCGCGGCGAACGCCGAGAACCGAAAAGCTGTGCGGTGTCGGACGGGAAACCTTCAGGACCGAGGTGACGCGGCGAAGACCGTGGGGGGCTTTGTCGCGTCCGGCGGCGGTCGGCGAGGTTGCGGCTCACCCGCCCGACGAGGGTAATGGGCGCGGCCTCCGGGTGGGGATCCGGGGGTCGCGCCCGCCTCATTCTTTGCGAAAGTTCAACACCGAATAATTCAATGCGCCATGGCCATGGAGTTGAACAGGAACACACATTTCCCCAACGATCATGCAACGACCGCACGGGGACGAAACACGACGGGGCGGACACCTCCGCACAAGGTGTCCGCCCCGTCTCTCATGGAGACCGGAGCCGCCGCCCATCGGTTTGAGGGTCGGGGACGAACGGCGGCTCCGGGGTCTTTGCTACTGAACCTGGGTTCAGCGGCTGTCGCTGCCCTTCGACTCGGCCGCCGCGCGGCCGGCCTCCAGACGCGCCACCGGGATCCGGAACGGCGAGCAGGAGACGTAGTCGAGGCCCACCTCGTGGAAGAAGTGCACCGACTCCGGGTCACCGCCGTGCTCGCCGCAGACACCGAGCTTGATGTCCGGGCGGGTGGCGCGGCCGGCCTCGACGGCGCTGCGGACCAGAGCGCCCACACCGTCCTTGTCGATGGTCTCGAAGGGGCTGACGCCGAAGATGCCCTTCTCCAGGTACGCGGTGAAGAAGCTGGCCTCCACGTCGTCGCGGGAGAAGCCCCAGACGGTCTGGGTGAGGTCGTTGGTGCCGAAGGAGAAGAACTCGGCGGCCTCGGCGATCTGACCGGCCGTCACGGCGGCGCGCGGCAGCTCGATCATGGTGCCGAGCGCGAGCTTCAGCTCGACGCCGGTCTGCGCCTGGACCTCGGCGATGACCTGCTCGGCCTCCTCGCGGACCAGCTCCAGCTCCTGGACGGTGCCGACGAGCGGGATCATGATCTCGGCGCGCGGGTCGCCCTTGGCGTCGATCCGCTGGGCGGCGGCCTCGGCGATGGCGCGGACCTGCATGGTGAACAGGCCGGGGATGACCAGGCCGAGGCGGACGCCGCGCAGACCCAGCATCGGGTTCTGCTCGTGCAGCCGGTGCACGGCCTGGAGCAGGCGCAGGTCGTTCTCGTGCGGCTCCTTGCGGGCCTCGGCGAGGGCGACGCGCACCGACAGCTCGGTGATGTCGGGCAGGAACTCGTGCAGCGGCGGGTCGAGCAGGCGGACGGTGACGGGCAGGCCGTCCATCGCCTCGAAGAGCTCGACGAAGTCCTGCTTCTGCAGCGGCAGAAGGGCCTTCAGCGACGCCTCGCGCTCCTCGTCGGTGTCGGCGAGGATCAGGCGCTCGACGTACTGGCGGCGCTCACCGAGGAACATGTGCTCGGTGCGGCACAGGCCGATGCCCTGGGCGCCGAAGCGGCGGGCGCGCGAGGCGTCCTCGGCGTTGTCGGCGTTGGCGCGGACGCGCAGGCGGCGGACGCGGTCGGCGTAGGCCATGATCCGGTGGACGGCCTGGACCAGCTCGTCGGCGTCGTCGGCGCCGGCGTGCATGCGGCCCTCGAAGTACTCGACGACCGGGGACGGTACGACGGGTACCTCACCGAGGTAGACCTTGCCGGTGGAGCCGTCGATGGAGACGACGTCGCCCTCCTCGACGACCACGCCGGAGGCGGTGGTCATCCGGCGGCGCTTGGTGTCGACCTCGAGCTCCTCGGCGCCGCAGACACAGGTCTTGCCCATGCCGCGGGCGACGACGGCGGCGTGCGAGGTCTTGCCGCCGCGGGAGGTGAGGATGCCCTCGGCGGCGATCATGCCGTCCAGGTCGTCCGGGTTGGTCTCGCGGCGGATGAGGATGACCTTCTCGCCGGAGCGGGACCACTTGACGGCCGTGTACGAGTCGAAGACGGCCTTGCCGACGGCGGCGCCCGGGGAGGCGGCGATGCCGCGGCCGATCTGCTCCACGGCGGCGTTCTCGTCGAACTTGGGGAACATGAGCTGGGCGAGCTGGGCGCCGTTGACGCGCTGGAGCGCCTCGGCCTCGTCGATCAGGCCCTGGTCCACGAGCTGGGTGGCGATGCGGAAGGCGGCACCGGCGGTGCGCTTTCCGACGCGGGTCTGGAGCATCCAGAGCTGGCCGCGCTCGATGGTGAACTCGATGTCGCAGAGATCCTTGTAGTGGGTCTCCAGCGTCTCCATGATCTGCATGAGCTGGTCGTACGACTTCTTGTCGATCGACTCGAGCTCGGCGAGCGGCACGGTGTTGCGGATGCCGGCGACGACGTCCTCGCCCTGCGCGTTCTGCAGGTAGTCGCCGTAGACGCCCTGGTGGCCGGAGGCGGGGTCGCGGGTGAAGGCGACGCCGGTGCCGGAGTCCGGGCCGAGGTTGCCGAAGACCATGGAGCAGACGTTGACGGCGGTGCCGAGGTCGTGCGGGATGCGCTCCTGGCGGCGGTACAGCTTGGCGCGGTCGCCGTTCCAGGAGTCGAAGACGGCCTTGATGGCCAGGTCCATCTGCTCGCGCGGGTCCTGCGGGAAGTCGCGGCCCGTCGCGTCCTTGACGATCGTCTTGAACTTCTCGACGAGCTTCTTCAGGTCGGCGGCGTCGAGGTCGGTGTCGCTGGCGACCTTCTTGGCGGCCTTGGCCTCGTCGAGGGCGTCCTCGAAGAGCTCGCCGTCGACGCCGAGGACGGTCTTGCCGAACATCTGGATGAGGCGGCGGTACGAGTCCCAGGCGAAGCGCTCGTTGTCGGCCTGGGCGGCGAGGCCCTCGACGGAGACGTCGGAGAGACCGATGTTGAGGACGGTGTCCATCATGCCCGGCATCGAGAACTTGGCGCCGGAGCGGACGGAGACGAGCAGCGGGTTGTCGGCCTGGCCGAGCTTCTTGCCCATCTTCCGCTCCAGGGCGTCGAGGTGCGCGCTGACCTCGTCGCGGAGCTCGGCCGGCTCGGAGCCGCTGTCGAGGTAGGTCTTGCACGCCTCGGTCGTGATCGTGAAGCCGGGAGGAACCGGGAGACCGAGGTTGGTCATCTCGGCCAGGTTCGCGCCCTTGCCACCGAGGAGGTCCTTGAGGTCCTTGTTCCCCTCGGTGAAGTCGTACACGAACTTCTGATCATTGTTTTCCGACACGGGTCTCGACTCCTCGACGACTCGGTTGGCTGCCCTGACGGCGAGGAACATACCCAGATCGAAGGCGTCTGGGGAGGTACGCCTACCGGTCACTTGGTCTTAACCACCCGTCCGCCAGCACATCGAAAGTAACTGAGCGGTAGCTTCCGCTTTCAGGCCCCGAAGCTCCTTTGACTCAAAGCTGGGCTATCGCGCTCACATGAGCGCGTAAACCAGCATCTGCGTTCAAGTCTTGAACGCAAAAAGGGTGGCACCCAGTGCCACCCTTCAAGCGGGAGACGGGCCCGTAACCTGCTCATCTGAGCACACCCCCTATCAGGGGTGGCGAGAATCACTCGCCGGGAAGGGCCCGGATCTCACCCGCCGGACGTGTCCAGCTCCGCGTCCTCGCTGACTCCGGCGCAGTCGTAGGGGTCCTTCAACCAGCCGTCCGGCAGGACGACTCGGTTGTTTCCGGACGTACGGCCCCGAGGGCCGTCCGCCCCCGCCGGCCAGGGCTGGTCCAGATCGAGCTCGCTCAACTGAGCGCGCAGTTCGTCCAGGGACGAGGTGATCGCCAGCTTCTTGCGCATCTCGGAACCGACCGCGAAGCCCTTCAGGTACCAGGCCACGTGCTTGCGGAAGTCGATGACACCCCGCGACTCGTCGCCCAGCCACTCGCCGAGCAGCCGCGCGTGCCGCACCATCGTGTCCGCGACCGTCCGCAGCTCGGGCCGCGCGTAGTCGTCGGTGCCCTCGAAGGCGGCCACCAGGTCGCCGAAGAGCCACGGCCGGCCGAGGCAGCCACGGCCCACGACCACGCCGTCGCAGCCGGTCTCGCGCATCATCCGCAGCGCGTCGTCCGCCGACCAGATGTCGCCGTTGCCGAGCACCGGGATCTCGGGCACGTGTTCCTTCAGACGGGCGATGGCGTCCCAGTCGGCCGTGCCGCCGTAGTGCTGGGCGGCCGTGCGGCCGTGCAGGGCGATGGCAGTGACGCCCTCCTCCACGGCGATCCGGCCGGCGTCCAGATACGTGATGTGGTCGTCGTCGATGCCCTTGCGCATCTTCATCGTCACCGGCAGCGCGCCGGCGTTCGACACGGCCTCGTGCAGGATCGCCCGCAGCAGCGGCCGCTTGTACGGGAGCGCCGAGCCGCCGCCCTTGCGGGTGACCTTGGGGACCGGGCAGCCGAAGTTCAGGTCGATGTGGTCGGCCAGGTCCTCGTCCACGATCATCCGCACGGCCTTGCCGACGGTCACCGGGTCCACGCCGTAGAGCTGGATGGAACGCGGCTTCTCGGTGTCGTCGAAGCGGATGAGCTGCATCGTCTTCTCGTTGCGCTCGACCAGCGCCCGTGTCGTGATCATCTCGCTCACGAACAGTCCCTTGCCGCCGGAGAACTCGCGGCAGAGGGTGCGGAACGGGGCGTTGGTGATGCCGGCCATCGGCGCGAGCACCACCGGCGGCTGCACGGTGTGCGGCCCGATGGCGAGGGGGGAGAACGCGGTCATTGGCCCATTGTCCCGCACTGCGCGACTCTTTAGACAGCCGTACGATCCGCACATGTCCGAGCCCCTGCAGCCCGGCCCCCCGAAGGCGGGTCTCTCGCGCGGCCGCCAGCGGATCGTCCTGGCGATCTGCTGCATGAGCCTGCTGATCGTCAGCCTGGACAACACCGCGCTCAACGTCGCCCTGCCCTCCCTCCAGCGGGAGCTGCACGCCTCCGTGTCCGGCCTCCAGTGGACCATCGACGCCTACACCCTGGTGCTGGCCTCGCTGCTCATGCTCTCCGGCTCCACCGCCGACCGGATCGGCCGCCGCAAGGTCTTCCTCACCGGCCTCGTGCTCTTCGTGCTCGGCTCCCTGCTGTGCTCGCTCGCGCCCAGCCTGGAGGCGCTGATCGCGTTCCGGATGGTGCAGGCGGTCGGCGGCTCCATGCTGAACCCGGTCGCCATGTCGATCATCATCAACACCTTCACGGAACCGGCGGCACGCGCGCGTGCCATCGGCGCCTGGGGCGCGGTCGTCGGCGTCTCGATGGCGACCGGTCCGCTGGTGGGCGGACTGCTCGTCCAGTCGGTCGGCTGGCGGGCGATCTTCTGGGTGAATCTGCCGATCGGTCTCGCCGCCCTGCTGCTGACCCTCCGCTATGTCCCCGAGTCCCGCGCGCCCCGGCCCCGCCGCCCCGACCCGGTGGGCCAGATCCTGGTGACGCTGCTGCTCGGCTCCCTCACGTACGCGATCATCGAGACCAGCGTGCTGTTCGCCGGGATCGCCGGCCTCGCCCTGGTCGGCGTCCTGCTCTACGAGCCGAGGCGCCGCGAGCCCCTGATCGACCTGCGGTTCTTCCGCAGCGCGCCGTTCAGCGGGGCGACGGTGATCGCGGTGTGCGCCTTCTCCGCGCTCGGGGCCTTCCTCTTCCTCAACACCCTCTACCTCCAGGACGTCCGCGGGCTGTCCGCCCTGCACGCGGGGCTCTTCATGCTGCCGATGGCGGCGATGACCTTCGTCTTCGCGCCGCTGTCCGGCCGGCTGGTGGGGGCGCGCGGCCCGCGGCCCTCGCTGGTGCTCGCGGGCACGGCGATGGCGGCCGGCGCGCTGCTGTTCGCCGCCTTCCACGCGGAGACCAGCACGCCGATGCTCTTCACCGGCTACGTGGTGTTCGGCATCGGCTTCGGACTGGTGAACGCGCCGATCACCAACACGGCGGTGTCGGGGATGCCCCGCGCGCAGGCCGGGGTGGCGGCGGCGGTGGCCTCGACGAGCCGGCAGATCGGCCAGACGCTGGGCGTCGCGGTGGCGGGCGCGGTCCTGACGACGGGCCTCGCCTCCGCCGCCACGTACACGACCGAGGGCTTCGTGGAGGCGAGCAAACCGGTCTATTGGATCGTGACGGGCTGCGGCCTGGCCGTGCTGCTCGCCGGCGCGCTGACCAGCGGGTCCTGGGCGCGGGGGACGGCCGAGCGGACAGCGAGGCGCCTCGAGGCGGAGGGCGGTCTTCAGACGACAACCAAGGCGTCCACCTCCCGACACGAATGACAGATATTGAAATCTGTCATCGCTCATGCCATGCTTGTCGGCATGACGACGACTTCCCTTCCCCGCTCCCTCCCCACCCGCCCCCTCGGCGCCACCGGCCCCCACGTCTCCGCGCTCGGCCTCGGCTGCATGGGCATGTCCGCGCTGTACGGCGAGGCCGACCGGGCCGAGTCGATCGCAACGATCCACGCCGCCCTGGACGCCGGGGTCACCCTGCTCGACACCGGCGACTTCTACGGGATGGGGCACAACGAGCTGCTGATCGGCGAGGCCCTGCGCACCGCCCCCGCCGCCGCCCGCGAGCAGGCCCTGACCAGCGTCAAGTTCGGCGCCCTGCGCACCGCCGAAGGCGGCTGGTCGGGGTACGACGGCCGGCCGGCCGCGGTGAAGAACTTCGCGGCCTATTCGCTGCAGCGCCTGGGCACCGACCACATCGACATCTACCGGATCGCCCGCGTCGACCCCGACGTGCCGATCGAGGAGACCGTCGGCGCCATCGCCGAGCTGGTGGAGGCCGGGCACGTCCGGCACATCGGCCTCTCCGAGGTCGGCGCCGGCACCCTGCGCCGGGCCGCCGCCGTCGCCCCGATCGCCGACCTCCAGATCGAGTACTCGCTGATATCCCGTGACATCGAGCGGGACATCCTGCCCACCGCCCGCGAGCTCGGCATCGGCATCACGGCGTACGGGGTCCTCTCCCGCGGCCTCATCAGCGGCCATGTCACCCGGGAGCAGACCTTCGCCCCCGGCGACTTCCGCGGGATGTCCCCGCGCTTCCAGGGCGACAACCTGGCGCGGAACCTGGACCTGGTGGACCGGCTGCGCGCGGTCGCCGAGGCCAAGGGCGTGACGGTCGCCCAGACCGCGATCGCCTGGGTCCTGGCGCAGGGGCCCCGGCTCGGCGCCGACATCGTGCCGCTGATCGGCGCCCGCCGCCGGGACCGTCTCGCGGAGGCGCTCGGCGCCCTGGACGTCACGCTGGACACGGCCGACCTGGCGGCGATCGAGGAGGCGGTCCCGGCCGGCGCGGCCACCGGCGCGCGCTACCCGGAGTCGCAGATGGCCGACCTGGACAGCGAGCGCTGAACGGCTCCGCACGGGCAGGTGGTGTCACCGATCCGGCGCTTGCTGACAGATCCGCGCTGACAGGTACTGTCGTTCCATGGCTGCCACCGAGACCCTGACCGCGGACCGCATCCTCGAAGCCACCGAGGAGGTGCTGCGCCGCTACGGCCCGGCGAAGGCGACCGTCGTGGACGTGGCCCGGGTGCTGGGCGTGAGTCACGGCAGCGTCTACCGCCACTTCCGCACGAAGGCGGCGCTGCGCGAGGCGGTCACCGAGCGGTGGCTGAGCCGCTCCGAGGTCGCTCTCGCCGAGCTGATCGCGCGCTCCGGGCAGCCGGCCGGGGAGAAGCTCCGCTCCTGGTTCACGAGCCTCTTCGAGGCCAAGCGGCACAAGGCGGGCGACGACCCCGAGCTGTTCGCCACGTACGGGGTGCTGATCGACGAGGCCAGCGGTGTCGTCGAGGAGCACATCGAGGCGCTGATCGGCCAGATCCGGGAGATCGTCGAAGCGGGCGTACGGAGCGGGGAGTTCACCGCTCCCGACCCGGCGGCCACGGCCCGCGCACTGTTCGACGCGACCGGCCGCTTCCACGACCCGATGTACGCCGCCGAGTGGCGGCGCCCCACGATCGAGGCGGAGTTCGACGCCGTGGTGGACCTGTTGCTGCGCGGCCTGCGCGCCTGACGCCACGGCCCCACCTCCACGTACAGCCCGCGCAGGGAAAAGCCCCCGGTTCCGAAACGGAACCGGGGGCTTCGCCGTACGACCGGAGTCAGCAGCCCAGCAGGCGGCTGGCCAGGTAGCCCTGGATCTGGTCGAGGGAGACGCGCTCCTGCTTCATGGTGTCGCGCTCGCGCACGGTCACCGCGTTGTCCTCGAGGGTGTCGAAGTCGACGGTGACGCAGAACGGGGTGCCGATCTCGTCCTGGCGGCGGTAGCGGCGGCCGATGGCGCCGGCGTCGTCGAACTCGATGTTCCAGTTCTGCCGCAGGTCGGCCGCGAGGCCCTTGGCCTTCGGCGAGAGCTGCGCGTTGCGGGACAGCGGCAGGACGGCGACCTTGACCGGGGCCAGGCGGTGGTCCAGGCGCAGCACCGTGCGCTTCTCCATGACGCCCTTGGCGTTCGGGGCCTCGTCCTCGGTGTACGCGTCGAGCATGAAGGCGAGCATCGTGCGGCCGACACCGGCCGCGGGCTCGATGACGTACGGCGTGTAGCGCTCGCCGCTCTCCTGCTCGTGGAACATCAGGTTGGCGCCGGATGCCTTGGCGTGGGCGCTCAGGTCGTAGTCGGTGCGGTTGGCGACGCCCTCGAGCTCGCCCCACTCGCTGCCGCCGAACTGGAAGCGGTACTCGATGTCGGCGGTGCGCTTGGAGTAGTGGGAGAGCTTCTCCTGCGGGTGCTCGAACCAGCGCATGTTCTCCTCACGGAGACCCAGGCCGGTGTACCAGTTCCAGCGCTGCTCCATCCAGTATTCCTGCCACTGCTCGTCCTCGCCCGGCTTGACGAAGAACTCCATCTCCATCTGCTCGAACTCGCGGGTGCGGAAGATGAAGTTGCCCGGAGTGATCTCGTTCCGGAAGGACTTGCCCATCTGCGCGATGCCGAACGGCGGCTTCTTGCGCGCGGTGGTCTGCACCTGGGCGAAGTTGGTGAAGATGCCCTGCGCGGTCTCGGGACGCAGGTACGCGACGGAGCCGGTGTCCTGGGTCGGGCCGAGGTGCGTGGAGAGCAGGCCGGAGAACTGCTTGGGCTCGGTGAAGGTGCCCTTGTTACCGCAGTTGGGGCAGTTGAGGTCGGTGAGGCCGTTCTCGGGGAGGCGGCCGTGCTTCTCCTCGTACGCCTCCTCCAGGTGGTCGGCGCGGTAACGCTTGTGACAGGAGGTGCACTCGGTCAGCGGGTCGGTGAAGGTGGCGACGTGACCGGATGCCTCCCAGACCTCGGTGGCCAGGATCACCGACGAGTCGATGCCGACGACGTCCTCGCGCGAGGTGACCATGTAGCGCCACCACTGACGCTTGATGTTCTCCTTGAGTTCGACACCCAGCGGCCCGTAGTCCCAGGCGGCACGCTGTCCGCCGTAGATCTCGCTGCACGGGTAGACGAAGCCACGGCGCTTGCTCAGGCTGACGATGGTGTCGATCTTGTCGGCGGCCACGGTGCTCTCTTCATTACGACGACGAAGTGCGAATGCCTCAGGTTACCGGCGCCCGCACCCCCCGTATCAAATCGGTTCCCCCTCGCCGATGGGGAAGCGGAGGGAGGCGGGGGCGCGGGCGTCGACCGCCGCGATCAGATCGCCTCCGGACTTGTACCAGTCTGCGGCTATATCGATGACCGCGCCCTGCTCGCCGAACACCACCCGCCGGCCCTCGGCCACCCCGACCCCGGCGACCTGGTGCCAGCGCACGACGTGGTGACATCTGCCCGTCCAGTGGGCGATCCCCTCGTCGCCCAGATACATCCGCGCGTGTCGCCCGGCCGGACCGAAGAGCTTCGGCCGGTACACGTACGCCTCGTGCAGGTCCTTCCCGTCCTGGTCCGGCTCCGGGACGAAGGGACTGCCCTCGCTCGGCTCGCAGTGCGCGGGCAGGACGAGCAGCGCGGTCGAGGGGTACGCGGCGAGGGCGGCGCGGACGTCCTCGGGACCGTACGCGGCGAGCCGGGCCCGCAGGATCGGGGTGTCGAGGAACTCCAGACCCGACAGGTGGTCGAGGCCCGCCACGAAGAGCTGCGTCCGCCGCTGCTCCTCGCCGTCGAGCCGGTCCGACCAGATCCGCTCGACGCGCCGCACCTCCTCCTCGGCGGGGCCTTCGGCCGCCAGCTCCCGGAGGAGGCCGTCGAGCCCGTCGGCGACGGCCCGGACGCCCGGCTCGTCGGTCTCGGCGACCAGGTGGAAGAGCATGCGGCCGCCGCCCACGTAGGAGGAGTGGATCTCGACGTCCCCGGTCAGGTTCGGTGCCACCCGCGGCTCCCGCAGGGCCCGTTCCCGGGCGAGCTCGACCGCGATGTGCCCGGCCGGCGAGGCGGGCGCCTCGAACGAGACCGCGACCCGCTCGCCCCACGCGTGTGGCGCCTCCACCCAGCAGCCGGAGGTCCCCGGCAGCGGCGCGACGACAGGCCGCTCGACGCGCGGCCCCTCCGGCAGCCGTGGATCCAGGGCCTTGGGCGGCGGCCCGGTCAGCACCAGGACCGCATTGCCCCGCGTGAAGCGCTCCGCGGCCCAGGCCCGCACGGCCTCGCCGCCGATGTGCTCGACGGCCGGCGCCTCCCATCCGTTCCTGCCGGGCCCCCGCAGCCCGTAACGGAACCTCAGCTCCCGCTCCTGAAACCCCTCCCAGCGCTCTTCCCGCTCCTGCCGCGCCCGGACCCGCCGGGACGCGCCGGCAAGCCCGTCGACCGGAGGGCCGGCGAGCGCCCGGCACAGGCGGTTCACGGCTTCGGCGGCCCGCTCGGGCTCGCCGACGATCCGGAAGCGGGTGTGGTCGCCCGCCACAGCGGAGTCGAGCTCGTCGACGTCACGCCCGGGGCCGGCGACGGCGACGGCGGCCACGGCGAGCTGCTCGACGAGCTCCGTGACACCGGCCCGGGGGAACGGCTCGTCCTCCAGGCCCGTACCGACCAGAAGCCAGGCTGTGAAGGGCCCGGGAATGTCGTCCCAGTAGAGGGGGATGCCGTTGATCTCCGTGCGCCGCATGAACGGGCACAGTAGTGGGCGGGAACACAGATGCGGCAATTGACAACCGTTTCCAGTTTTGTTGAAAATGAGTGTCATGAACGTACGTCGCCTGATACCCACCACCGCCGTCGCCGGAGCCGTCGCCCTCGGGCTCGTCACCCTCTCCGCCTGCTCCGGGACCTCCGACGCGGCGGACAAGAAGAGCGACGGCAAGCTGGACGTCGTGGCGTCGTTCTATCCGATGCAGTACCTGGCCGAGCAGATAGGCGGCGACCGCGTCTCCGTCACCACGCTCACCAAGCCGGGCGTCGAGCCGCACGACCTGGAGCTCAAGCCGAAGCAGATCGGCGAGCTCGGCGAGGCCGACGTCATCCTCTACCTCAAGGGCATCCAGCCCGCTGTCGACGAGGCCGTCCAGCAGGCGGGCGTGAAGAACACCGTCGACGCCGCCGGCCTCACCACGCTCGAGGAGCACGGCACCGAGGTCGGCCACGAGCACGGCCACGAGGGCGAGACCGCCGAGGAGCACGCCGCGCACGCCGGCGAGGAGGGCCACGGGACCCACGAGGGCCACGACCACGGCTCCGAGGCCGGCGCCGACCCGCACATCTGGCTCGACCCCGTGAAGTACGCCGAGGTCGCCAAGGGATTCGGCAGCGCCCTGGAGAAGGCCGACCCGGCCCACGCCGCCGACTACAAGAAGAACACCGACGCCCTGGTGAAGAAGCTCGGCGACCTGGACACCGCCTTCCGCGACGGCCTGAAGAACACCACCACCAAGACCTTCATCACCACCCACTCCGCCTTCGGCTACCTCGCCGAGCGCTACGGCCTGGAGCAGGAGGGCATCTCCGGCATCGACCCCGAGTCCGAGCCGAGCCCCGCCCGCATGAAGGAGCTCCAGGAGATCGCGAAGAAGGACAAGGTCTCCACCGTCTTCTTCGAGACCCTGGCGAGCGACAAGACCGCCAAGACCCTCGCGAACGACACCGGCCTCAAGACCGACGTGCTCGACCCGCTGGAGGGAATCACGAAGCAGTCCAAGGGCGATGACTACATCGAGGTCATGCAGTCCAACCTCGCCGCGCTGAAGAAGGCCCTCGGCGCGAAGTGAAGCGAGCACAGCAGGAGGCAACCGTGAGCGCGCCCGTCATCTCCGTACGCGGGGCCACCGCCGCCCTCGGCGCACGGCCCGTCCTCCGGGGCGTCGACCTCACCGTGAACCACGGTGAGGTCGTCGCCCTGCTCGGCGCCAACGGCTCCGGCAAGTCCACCGCCGTCCGCTCCGTCATCGGCCAGGTCCCGCTGACCGGCGGCACCATCGAGCTCTTCGGCACCGAGCAGAAGCGATTCCGCGACTGGGCCCGCATCGGCTACGTGCCGCAGCGCACCACCGCCGCCAGCGGCGTCCCCGCCACCATCCGCGAGGTCGTCACCTCCGGCCGGCTCTCGCGCCGCCGCTTCGGCTGGCCGACCAGGGCCGACCGCGCCGCCGTCGACCGGGCCATCGAGCTCGTCGGCCTCACCGACCGCGCCAAGGACTCCGTCTCCGCGCTCTCCGGCGGCCAGCACCAGCGCGTGCTCATCGCCCGCGCGCTCGCCTCCGAACCCGAGCTGCTGATCATGGACGAGCCGATGGCCGGCGTCGACCTGGCCAGCCAGGAGATCCTCGCCGCCACCCTGCGCGAGCAGGTCGCCGGCGGTACGAGCGTCCTGCTCGTCCTGCACGAGCTCGGCCCGCTGGAGCCGCTGATCGACCGCGCCGTCGTGCTGCGCGACGGCTGCGTCGTCCACGACGGCCCGCCCCCGAAGGCCGTGGGCCAGCACGCGCTGCCCGGCCACGACCACGTCCACCCCCACGCGGCCGACGAGCCGATCCGTACCGGATTGCTGACCTGATCATGGACATCCTCCAGCTCGCCTTCATGCAGCGGTCCCTGCTGGCCGCCGTGCTCGTCGGCATCACCGCGCCCGCCGTCGGCATCTACCTCGTCCAGCGCCGCCAGGCCCTGATGGGCGACGGCATCGGCCATGTCGCCATGACCGGCGTCGGCCTCGGCTTCCTCCTCAACACCAGCCCCGTCTGGATGGCCACCGCCGTCGCCGTCGTCGGCTCCGTCGCCATGGAGCTGATCCGCGCCTACGGCAAGACCCGCGGCGACCTCGCGCTCGCCCTGCTCTTCTACGGCGGCATGGCCGGCGGCGTCCTGCTGATCAACCTGACGCCGACCGGCTCCAACGCCAACCTGAGCTCGTTCCTCTTCGGCTCGCTGACGACGGTCTCCCCCGAGGACGTCACCGCGATCAGCGTCCTGGCCGGCTTCGTGGTCCTCGTCACGGTCGGCCTGCGCCGCCAGCTCTTCGCCGTCAGCCAGGACGAGGACTTCGCCCGCGTCACCGGCCTGCCGGTGCGCTTCCTCAACCTGCTGATCGCCGTCACCGCCGCCGTGACCGTCACGGTCGCCATGCGGGTCGTCGGCCTGCTCCTGGTCAGCGCGCTCATGGTGGTCCCGGTGGCCGCCGCCCAGCAGCTCTCCCGGTCCTTCCGCGCGACCTTCGTCCTGGCCGTGCTCATCGGCAGCGGCGTCACCCTGACCGGCACCGTCACCTCGTACTACCAGGACGTGCCGCCCGGCGCGACGATCGTGCTCCTCGCGATCGGCGTCTTCATCGTCCTGACCGCGCTCGCCGCACCGCTGGCCAGGCGCCGCGCCCGGGCCGCCGAAGCCGCCGCCCGCGCCTGCGACGCGGCGGTCCCCGGCACCCGTCGCCCCACCGACGACGTGAAGGTCTGAGGCCGGCGACACGGGAGTCCGACGCGGGACCGACGGGAGACCGACGGGACTCCGACGGGACTCCGACGGGGGGCTGGCAGAATGGCGGGGGCACACAAGCATTCAAGGAGGCCCCCGTGGTGACGGCAGGACCCCCCGTACGAGGCCGCTCGACCAAGCAGCGGGCCGCCGTCTCGGCGGCTCTGAACGAGGTGGACGAGTTCCGCAGCGCTCAGGAGCTGCACGACATGCTCAAGCACCGCGGCGACTCGGTCGGCCTCACCACCGTCTACCGGACGCTCCAGTCCCTCGCCGAGGCCGGCGAGGTCGACGCGCTGCGCACCAGCGACGGCGAGACCGTCTACCGCCGCTGCTCGACCGGCGACCACCATCACCATCTGGTCTGCCGCGTCTGCGGCAAGGCCGTGGAGGTGGAGGGCCCGGCCGTCGAGCAGTGGGCCGAGACGATCGCGGCGGAGCACGGATTTGTGAACGTGGCGCACACCGTCGAGATCTTCGGCACGTGCGCGGAGTGCGCGGCGAAGTAGTTCTTCCCGGCTGTACGCATGGCTGTACGCATGGCTGTACGAGAGGGCCCGCACCGGTTGCGTCCGGTGCGGGCCCTCTCACGTGCGCGTACGTCTCACATACGGGTGATGTTCCGGTCCAGGAGCTCCCGCAGCCGGTCCACGTCGGCCGGGTCGGCGAGCCCGCGCTTGGGCAGGGCGGCGACGCCCGCACGGCCCTTGTCGCCGGAGAGCAGCACGAACTGCGTCGGGGTCTCGATGTAGCGGGGCGTCATCTGCCAGCGGGCCGTCGTCTCGCAGACGCCCGTCACCCAGCGCACCCCGTCCTCGTCGAGGCTCGCCCGGTGCTCGCCCTGCCGCGCGACCATCGCGTACACCTGCCGGGCGGTCAGCCGGACCGTCAAGGGCATGAGGACGGTCGCGAACAGACCGAGCCCGCCCAGGAGCATCGCGCCCCCGACGTTCGGCTCGGCGGGCCCGGTCAGCAGCAGGGCGGTGGCCAGGAACGCCAGCACGGCGGCAAGCGGCAGCAGCCACCGCAGCAGCCGGAACGAGCCGCGCCGCAGTTGCACCCGTACGGCGTCGACGATGTCCTCGCGCGTCGGCGTGTAGACGAGCTCCATCACATGCCCCCCGTTCCCGCTCACGCCTTGTCGAGGACGGCGAGGTCCGCCGGGTCCACGCCCCCGAAGCGGCGGTCGCGCTGCGCGTACTCGACGCACGCCCGCCACAGGTCGCGGCGGTCGAAGTCGGGCCACAGGACGTCCTGGAAGACCATCTCGGCGTACGCGCTCTGCCAGATCAGATAGTTCGAGGTGCGCTGCTCGCCGCTGGGGCGCAGGAAGAGGTCGACGTCCGGCATGTCCGGGTAGTAGAGGTACTTCTGGATGGTCTTCTCGGTGATCTTCGACGGGTCGAGCCGGCCCGCCTTCACGTCCTCGGCCAGCGCCTGCGCCGCGTCCGTGAGCTCCGCACGGCCGCCGTAGTTCATGCAGAAGTAGAGCGTGAGCCGGGTGTTGTCCTTGGTCTGCTCCTGGGCGATCTGGAGCTCCTTGGCCACCGACTTCCACAGCTTGGGCATGCGGCCCACCCAGCGCACGCGGACGCCGAGCGCGTCGAGCTGGTCGCGGCTCTTGCGGATGAAGTCCCGGTTGAAGTTCATCAGGAAGCGCACCTCCTCGGGCGAGCGCTTCCAGTTCTCCGTGGAGAAGGCGTACAGCGAGATCGAGCCGACGCCCATCTCGATCGCGCCCTGGAGCACGTCGAGCACCTGCTCGGCGCCGACCTTGTGCCCCTCGGTGCGCGGCAGACCGCGCTGCTTGGCCCAGCGGCCGTTGCCGTCCATGACGATCGCGACGTGCTCGGGCACCAGCTCCGGCTGGAGCTTCGGCGGTCGGGCACCGGACGGGTGCGGCTCGGGGGTGGCGTACTCCCGTCGCTGCCGCCCGAGGAGTCGTGCGATGGCCATGGCGTGGTCTCTCCTAGCTCTTCTCTACGTACCGCAGCGAGCGCAGCCCGCGCTCCAGGTGCCAGTGCAGATAGGCGGACACCAGTCCGCTGCCCTCCCTGACGTGACGCGGCTCGCACGCGTCCGCCGTCTCCCAGTCGCCCGTGAGCAGCGCGCTGAGCAGCCCTACGGCCTCCGCAGAGGGTACGACGCTTCCGGGCACCCGACAGTCCGCGCAGATCACTCCGCCCGCTGCGACCGAAAAGAAACGGTTCGGTCCGGGAAGTCCGCATTTCGCACAGTCTTCGAAGCTGGGCGCGTAGCCGTTGACGGCGAGCGAGCGGAGCAGGAAGGCGTCGAGGATGAGGTGGGGGGCGTGCTCCCCGCGCGCGAGGGTGCGCAATCCACCCACGAGCAGCAGGTACTGCTGCACGGCCGGCTCGCCCTCGTGGTCGGTGAACCGTTCCGCCGTCTCCAGCATGGCGGTACCGGCGGTGTAGCGGGCGTAGTCGGTGACGATCCCGCTGCCGTACGGGGCGATGGTCTCGCTCTGCGTGCACAGCGGCAGCCCGCGCCCGATCAGCTCACTCCCCCGGGCGAAGAACTGCACGTCGACGTGCGAGAACGGTTCGAGCCGCGCCCCGAACTTCGACTTGGTCCGGCGCACCCCGCGCGCGACGGCGCGTACGCGGCCGTGACCGCGCGTGAGCAGCGTGACGATGCGGTCCGCTTCACCCAGCTTCTGGGTGCGCAGCACGATGCCGTCGTCGCGGAACAGGCTCATGGCCCCATTGTCCCGTACGCCGCGGGGAGCCCCGGGCGGGTACCCGGGGGACTCCGTCGGCGCCCGTGCGGCGACTCCGTTCAGGGCACCTCGCCCCGGCTGCGGGCGTTCGCGTGCGCGGTGGCGGCGCTCAGCCGCTCGGCGGTGGTCGCGACCCGGACACCGTCCGGCTCGCAGTCCCATTCCCGGCCGCCGCCGAGGGGACGGACCTGGAGGTAGGGCCCCTCGTGTCCCATGACGGTGCCGACCCTTCCCGTGCGGATGTCGACGACGTACGCCCCGATGGGCGGCTTCATCCTCGTCCTCCTTCGTTCGTGGGTGCTCCGGCGAGCGCTGCGGCGAGCAGTCGCGCGGTGGCCGCCGTGCAGCACCCGAGTTCGATCAGCGGCCGAGGAGGATCGGCGGCGAGGGTGATGACGTCCAGCCCGAGCGAGGGCAGCGTGATTCCGGCCCGCCCGAGTGCCTCGCGCAATTCCGCCACCGCCTCTCGCGCTTCTTCAGTTTCCGTCGGTCGCATGCTGTCTTCCTTCACCAACGCGCTCCTTTCCGAATCCATTTCCCGCTTTCCACCTCAAGGGTGGGGGCCGCTCCGTAGAATCGACAGACGCGCTGGGGCAACAACTGCGTTGTGGGGTACGGGAGTCAATCCATGGCCAAAGCCAAGCGGGAAGAAGCCTGGGAGTTCTTCGGCGAGCTGCTGAAGGAGCACCGGGAGGCGGCAGGACTCTCGCAGACCGATCTGGGGGCACGGGTGTTCGTGTCCGGGACCTATATCGGGCTGTTCGAGCAGGGGGTCAGGAAGCCGCAGTTGGATGTGGCGAAGAGAATCGACGCGGTGCTACAAACCGGCGGTATTTTCGAACGGACGTGTAAGAAGCTCATCGACAAGTCGCCGTATGCCTCGTATTTCTACGAGGTGGCGGAGTTGGAGGCCGTGGCGACGAAGATCTGCGAGTTCGGGCCGTTGGTGGTGCCGGGACTGCTGCAGACTCCGGAGTACGCGCGGGCGGTGACGCTGGGAGGCAACCCGGTCGCATCGGAGGAGTACATCGAGGAGAAGGTCACCGCGCGGATCGAGCGTGCGGCAATCCTGAAGGCCGCTACAAGGCCGGAGTATTGGGCCATCCTGCACGAGAACGCCCTCCTCACCCCTATAGGGGGACCGGCTGTCATGGCCGGACAGTTGGAGCACATCGCAGCGCTGATCCGACAGCGGCGTGTGCTGGTGAACGTCCTCCCCCGAGCCGTCGGCGCACACGCCTGGATGACCGGCACGCTCAAGCTCATGGAGTTCGAGGACCAGCCGCCCACGGCCTATACGGAGACGGAGTTTTCGGGGACGCTCCTCGACGATCCGGCTGTGGTGAAGCAGGCCCAGCGCGCCTACGATCTGCTCAGGGTCGCCACGCTGTCGCCGGAGGCGTCCCTCGCACTGATCGAGTCGGCGGCGGAGGACTACAGACGATGCGCGACTACGGGTACGACCTGAGCAACGCCCGCTGGTTCAAGAGCAGCTACAGCAACAGCCAGGGCGGCGACTGCGTCGAGGTCACCTACGACTTCGCCGGCGCCGCCTGGCGCAAGAGCTCCTACAGCAACGGTGAGGGCGGTAACTGCGTCGAGGTGCTCGACGGTGTCCCCGGTGTCGTCCCCGTCCGCGACAGCAAGGTCCCGAACGGCCCCGCCCTCGTCGTACCGGCCGCCGCCTGGGCCGCGTTCGTCGCCGGGGTCAAGGGGTGACGGCTGTCTCCGTCCCGGTGCTGCGCGGCCACGGCGGCGCGTTGCTCCGGTACGCGGACGGGGCGCTGACGCTGCGGCGCGAGGACGAGGAGATACGGATACCGCTGGAGGCGATTCGTTTCGTCGCCCCGGACGGTCCGGCCGTGGTCTTCGAGCTGCGGGCGCCGGGAGGCGCCCCCGGCGTCGGCTACCGGGTGGACGGCGTGAACGAGGCGGCGGCCATGCTGTTCTCCAAGGCCGTGAACGACGCCGCGGCCGCACTGCCCGACCTCGACCTCTCCCTCGACGGCGCCTCGCTGGTGACGACCCGCTCCCTGCGCACGCCCTCCACCCCGCCGACTCCCCTCAGCGCCGGAGAGAAGGCCAGGGGCCTCGCCTGGGCCCTGACGGCCCTCGGCCCCGGGCTCGCGGGGCTCATCGCCATGAGCGTGCTGGTCGTCGTCAACGACGGGCCGAGCGCGCTCGTCCTCTCCGTGATCCTGGGGATCGTGGCGATCCTCCTCAACCTCTTCAGCGCCTACACCATGGAGCGGGCCTTCCAGATGTGGTGGCTCCCCCGGCGCGGCATCACCGTGATGGCGGTGCGCACGAGCCCGTACGGCAAGTCGGGGACGTACACGTACACGGACGCGAGCGGCACGACCCACTCCTACTTCCGGCAGGCGTACGCGAGCGAGATCGAGATCAGCTACTCCCCCCATGCCCCCGGCACGGCGGTCGGCGTCTATCCGCCCTTCGTCCGCGTGCTGGTCGCGCTCGTGTCCCTGATCCTGTGGGCCGCGACGCTCGGCCTCGTCTACCTGATGATCCTCATGGGTCAGAACATCTGACCCCCTGCACCGCCAGGGGGAACGCGCGGCGCCGCCGAAGTTCACCCGGTGGATCGCGTCCCGGTGGCTCCTCGTGCCCTGGGGAAGGCGCACGAGGAATTCCCGGCGGTGGTCGAAGAGGCCGGTGGCCTTCGTCCCCAGGCACGGCCCGGAGGACATCGTGGGGGAACGCCGACGCGGCGGCGGCGTCCGGGTCCGGGTCCGGGACGATCTCCAGGCCGGCGCGCCACAGCGGCCGGTGCACCTTGCGTACTCGCTCTTGTCCGCCCATCGGGCCCCATCCCACACGGCGGCTCGGCGCCTCCGCAAAGGCAATTCGCTTGCCGCGGGGACCGGCCTGTGGTGATCCTGCCCCATGGATTCTGCGCCGCGGCCCCCTCAGGTGATCGAGATCGACGACCGTCTCACCCTCCGTCGCTTCGACGGCGAGGCGGACCTCCCCGAGCTGCACCGGGTCATCGACGAGTCGCTCGACCATCTGCGGCCGTGGATGGCGTGGGCCCACGACCACAGTCCGGCCGGCACCCTGGCCTTCCTCGCGCGGCGCGTGGAACTGTGGGAGGCCGGCCAGGAGTTCTCGTACGCGATCGTGCTCGACGGGGCCATGTCCGGCGCGTGCCAGCTCCACCGGCGTGAGGACACGCCGGGCGACGCGTACGAGATCGGCTACTGGCTCCACCCGGCCGCGACCGGCCGGGGCGTGGCGGCCCGCGCCGCGCGGGCCCTGGCCGAGACGGCCTTCCGGCTGCCGGGCGTCGAGCAGGTGCTCGTCGTGCACGAGCCGGCCAACGAGCGCAGCGCCGCCGTCGCCGCCCGCCTCGGCTTCACCGAGCAGGGGCGGCTGCGGGACGCCGAGGGCGAGTTCCGGGTCTGGCGGCTCACCCGGGCCGGCCTGGCAGCGGTCCGGGGCTGACTGCGAGGAACGTCCCGTACCGCCGCCGCTGTCCCGGCGCCGGCTCCTGCGTGAGGCGGGCCGTCACGACGAAACCGGCCTCTTCCAGGAGTCGGAGGATCCGGCCCGGGGGCAGGAAGTGGGAGTCGTACGACACGGGGAGCCCGCCGTACGCCTCGGTGTGGTGACGGCGCTCGCCCTCCCCGCCGTCCTCGCCGACATGGCCGGCGATCATGAGCCGCCCGCCGGGCGCGAGGGCGCGGCGGAACTCGGCGTAGACGGTGGGCAGGAGCTCCGGGGGCGTGTGGTGGGTCGAGTAGTACGCGAGGATGCCGGCGAGGGCGGCGTCGGCGACGGGCAGGGCGGTCATCGACCCGACGGCGAAGGCGAGTTCCGGGTGCGCGCGGCGGGCGAGAGCGGCCATCCGGGGTGACAGGTCGACGCCGAAGGCGTCCACCCCGGCCCGCGCGAGGTACGCGGTCACCTTTCCCGGGCCGCACCCCACGTCGGCGACGGGACCGTCCCCGACGGTCTCGGCGAACGCGTCCAGCAGCCTCCGGGAGAGCGGGTCGAGGCGGTCCGGTGCGGGCACGGTGTGCGCGTAGGCGTCGGCGACGGTGTCGTACGAGCTTCGCACCGCCCGCAGGTGAGAGGTGTCGGTCATCGGCCCGACTCCAGAGGCCGTGCCGTGGCGCGCAGAAGGACGGTGACGAGGAGGCCGCCTTCGGGGCGGGGGGCGAGGTCGAGGGTGCCGTCGTGGGCGCGGACGATCCTGTGCACGATGGCCAGGCCGAGGCCGACGCCGGCGTGCTCGTCGGTGCGCGCGCGTTCCGTGCCGCGCTGGAAGGGTTCGACGAGGGTCGGCACCAGGTCCGGCGGAAGCGGAGGGCCCGAGTTCTCGACCCGCAGCACGCTCGTGCCGCCCTGCGTCTCGGTGTGGACGGTCACGGTGCCGCCGGTGGGGAGGTTGTGGACGACGGCGTTCTGGACGAGGTTCGTCACCATGCGCAGCAGGAGCTCCTCGGAGCCGACGGTCCAGGTCGCTCCGCCGGTGACGTCCAGGGTGATCCCGCGCTGTTCGGCGAGGGGCAGCAGGGTTTCGGCGGCCTCCTCGGCCACGAGGGAGAGGTCGACGCGCGCGCGGCCGAGGGTCCCTCGGTCCCTGCGGCTGAGCAGCAGGAGCGCCTCGGTGAGGTCGATCGCGCGGGCGTTGACGGCCTGGAGGCGGGCGAGGAGCTCGTCGCGGTCCCGGGTGGGGTCCTTGCGGGCGACATCGAGCAGCGTCTGCGAGATGGCGAGCGGGGTGCGCAGTTCGTGGGAGGCGTTCGCGGCGAACCGCTGCTGCTCGGCGACGTGCGACTCGAGCTCGCCGAGCATGGTGTCGAAGGCGTCGGCGAGTTCACGGAACTCGTCCCGGCGGCCGTCCATCCGGATCCGGTGCGACAGCGACCCCATCCCGGCGAGCCGGGCCGCGGCCGTGATCCGGGTGAGCGGTGCGAGCATCCGTCCGGCCAGGATCCAGCCTCCGACGAGGCCGAAGACGAGCAGGAAGAGCATCGCCAGGGCCGCGGCGGGCGCGAACGTGCGCACGAGGAGATAGCGGTTGGGCGCGATCCCGAGCAGGCCCTGCGAGTTGTCGGGGACGTAACGCAGCAGGAAGCCCCAGACGACGGCGAGCAGCAGGGCTCCGGCGACGGCGAGGAACCCGGCGTAGCTGAGGGTGAGCTTCAGCCGGACGCTGAGCCCCGCTCTCCTACGCATGGGCGTCGATGCGGTAGCCGACGCCCGGGACCGTGGCGATGATCCACGGCTCGCCGAGCCGCTTGCGCAGGGCGGAGACGGTGATGCGGACGGCGTTGGTGAAGGGGTCGGCGTGCTCGTCCCAGGCCCGTTCGAGCAGCTCTTCGGAGCTGACGACCCCGCCTTCGGCGGCGACGAGCACTTCGAGCACGGCGAACTGCTTGCGGGTGAGCGCGACATAGCGTCCGTCACGGAAGACCTCCCGGCGGAAGGGGTCGACGCGCAGGCCCGCGATCTCGCGGACCGGGGGCCGCGCGTAGGCGCGTCTGCGGTCGAGGGCCCGCAGCCGCAGGACGAGCTCCCGCAGCTCGAACGGCTTGGTGAGGTAGTCGTCGGCACCGAGCTCGAAGCCGGACGCCTTGTCGTCGATCCGGTCGGCGGCGGTGAGCATGAGGATCGGGATGCCGCTGCCGGAGGCGACGATGCGCCGGGCGACCTCGTCGCCCGAGGGGCCGGGGATGTCACGGTCGAGGACCGCGAGGTCGTAGGAGTGGACGCTGAGCAGTTCCAGGGCGGTGTCACCGTCGCCGGCGATGTCGGCGGCGATCGCCTCCAGGCGGAGGCCGTCACGGACGGCTTCGGCCAGATAGGGCTCGTCCTCCACGATCAGTACGCGCATGCCCGCAGCCTAGGCATGGCCGCCTATCGCGGACGTATGCGACGGCGCGGGCGCATCGGGGCGGGTGTGCCCGGGCCGGGGCGGGTCCGGCGGCGCGTCGGTCCTGGTGCGCCACCAGCGGCGCGACGCCAGCCCGGCCAGCACGGCGCCGGTGGCGTTGACCAGGACGTCGTCCACGGAGGAGACCCGGTCGAGCCGCAGGACGTACTGCGCGGTCTCGACCAGGACCGAGCAGCCCGCCCCGAGCGCCAGGATCCGCGGCACGGACGCCAGGGCGGCGAACCGTATCGGGCCGAAGAACCCCAGCGAGGCGAAGACCAGCAGATTGCCGGCGATCCCGAGCGAGCCCATCGTGACCAGGTCCCGCAGCGGTATGAGACTCACCCGGCCGGGCACGACACCGGCGCCGGCGCCCGGCATCAGGATCAGCCACAGGAACGGCACGGTCCCGTGGACCATGCCGACCTCGGCCAGCGATCTCCGCCAGGCCCCGGAGCCCCCGGCGGCACGCCGCCGGTACGCCAGGGCGGCCGCCACCAGTACGGCCAGGGGCAGCGTCACCAGCGTCATGAGCACCACCCCGTTGAAGGTGCCCAGACAGCGGTCCCACTGCCCGGCCATGCAGGCCGGGGCGGACATCATCAACGGCCGCCGCAGCACGAACAGGACACCGGCCAGCGCCGAGACCACCAGGCCGAGGAGCACGATCCGGCGGGCGCGGCGGGGCGGTGCCGGCGGAGAGAGGTCGTGGTTCATACCCCTAGCGAAGACCACGGCCGGTTGCAGGGGCGTATCCGATTTTCGGTACACCCGCGATACACCGTCCTCCGCCCCCTACGATCCCCTCCATGTCGATCATCGCGTCCATACCCGTGCTCCGGGGCCGTGGCGGCGTCGTCGTGAGCGCCGTCAGCCGAGGTCTGATCCTGGAACGGCCCCGTGAGGAGCTCACGATCCCCGGCGAGGCGATCGCCGGTACGCGGGCCGAGGGGAGCACGCTGGTCATCGAGCTGCGGGCACCGGCCGGGGCGACACCGGTCGTGCACCGGATCGAGGACGTGGCCGAGGACGCCGCCGCCGCCTTCGCCAAGGGCGTGAACGCCCTGACGCTCGAACCGGCCGAGGAGATCGACGGCAAGGCCCTCGTCGTCGTGCACACCCTCAGGACGGTGGCGCGCGAGAGGTTCACGCGCCGGTTCAAGCGGTTCCTGATCGGCTGCCTCGCGGTGGTGGTGGCGCTGTGCGTGGCCTGCGCGGTCGCCGGAAGCGCCGGGCACGCCATCGGCATCGTGCCGCTCGGCCTGATCACGACCGCGGCGCTCGGCTTCGGCGTGTACGAGGTGGCGACCTGGCTCCGCGGGCGGCGCCTGTGGAAGCACGGCGTCAAGACCTTCGCCAAGCCGTCCGACGCGCCGACGGTGTATCTCTACGTCGACGGCGACGGCGTCACCCGCGCCGTGTCCGGGGAGGGCCACCGGTTGTACCTCGAGGTGGCCTACGACCCCGAGGACCCGGGGGACGTCCACGCGCCGAAGCACCCGTTGCTGCGGCGCTTCAACCTCACGATGGGCACCGTCCTCCTCTTCATCGGGCTGGCCGGCGTGGCGCTCCTGGCCCTCCTGACGGCCGACGGCCTGATGACCGGCGGTCTCACCGGCGACGGATCCTAGAGCTCTGGTTTGAGATCCCATAAGCCTGCCTTATGAGGCCATAGACCGGGGGCGGGTACCGGCCCGCTCGACGGGTTAATTAGGGTGACCTAAGTGGCGGCGATCCTCGCCGCCGCGTCGCTTGCGAAGGGAACCCCGTCATGCCCCGCCCCCTCCGGGTCGCGATCGTCGGCGCCGGCCCCGCCGGGATCTACGCCGCTGATGCGCTGCTGAAGTCCGAGGCCGCCGCCGAACCGGGCGTGTCCATCGACCTCTTCGAGCGGATGCCGGCGCCGTTCGGCCTCATCCGCTACGGCGTCGCGCCGGACCACCCGCGCATCAAGGGCATCATCACCGCCCTCCACCAGGTCCTCGACAAGCCGCAGGTCCGCCTGTTCGGCAACGTCGACTACGGCACCGACATCCACCTCGACGACCTGCGCTCCTTCTACGACGCGGTGGTCTTCTCCACCGGCGCCATGTTCGACCGCGAGCTGCGCATCCCCGGCGTCGAGCTCGAAGGCTCCCTCGGCGCGGCGGACTTCGCCTCCTGGTACGACGGTCACCCGGACGTCCCGCGCGACTGGGACCTGTCGGCCGAGAAGGTCGCCGTCCTCGGCGTCGGCAACGTGGCCCTCGACATCGCCCGCATCCTCGCCAAGACCGCCGACGAGCTGCTGCCGACCGAGATCCCGCCGAACGTCTACGAGGGCCTGAAGGCCAACAAGGCCGTGGAGATCCACGTGTTCGGGCGCCGCGGCCCGGCCCAGGCGAAGTTCAGCCCCATGGAGCTGCGCGAGCTGGACCACTCCCCGAACATCGAGGTCATCGTCAACCCCGAGGACATCGACTACGACGAGGGCTCGATCGCCGAGCGGCGCAAGAACAAGCAGACCGACATGGTCGCCAAGACCCTGGAGAACTGGGCGATCCGCGACATCGGCGACCGCCCGCACAAGCTCTTCCTGCACTTCTTCGAGTCGCCCGTCGAGATCCTCGGCGAGGACGGCAAGGTCGTCGGCCTGCGCACCGAGCGCACGCGACTGGACGGCACCGGCAACGTCACGGGCACCGGCGAGACCACCGACTGGGACGTCCAGGCCGTCTACCGCGCCGTCGGCTACCTCTCCGACGAGCTGCCCAAGCTGCCCTGGGACACCGTCACCGGCACCGTCCCGGACGAGGGCGGCCGCGTGATCGAGGAGGGCGGCGCCCCCATGCCCTCCACCTACGTCACCGGCTGGATCCGCCGCGGCCCCGTCGGCCTCATCGGCCACACCAAGGGCGACGCCAACGAGACCGTGGCCAACCTCCTGGACGACCACGCCAACGGCCGCCTGCTCACCCCCGAGTCCCCGCAGGAGGACGCGGTCGTGTCCTTCTTGGAGGGCAAGGGCATCACGTACACGACCTGGGAGGGCTGGTACAAGCTCGACGCCGCCGAGAAGGCCCTCGGCGAGCCCCAGGGCCGCGAGCGCGTGAAGATCGTCGAGCGCGAGGACATGCTCCGCGCGAGCGGCGTCGACCTGGGCTGAACCGCCTGAACCGCCTGAACGGCCGGACCCGCCCCTCCGTCGCCGCCCTGCCCGGTCCCCCGGCCCGCCCTATTCTGGGAGGGCCGGGAAGGGAAGTGAGCGGCGATGGGCGTGGTCGGGTCCGTCGGGGAGCGGGGGCGGGACGCCGTGGGCGCGTACGCGCTGCTGCACGAGGCGGACCGGCATCCCACCGGGGCGCTGCGGGGCGCCGATCTGGCCGCCCTCGCGGAGGCGGCCTGGTGGGCGGGGCGGATCGAGGAGTCCGTCGGGGCGCGGCTGCGGGCGCATGCCGCGTACGTGGCGGAGGGTGACCCGCGCGGCGCGGGGCTCAGTGCCTGGTGGCTCGCCTTCACGTACCGGCGGCTCGGCCGTCCCGTCGCCGCGGCGGGCTGGACGCACCGGGCCCGGCACCACCTGGAGGGCCTGCCCGACTGCCCCGAGCAGTGCTTCCTGGCCCTGACGGACGTGGCGGAGGCCGAGGAGCACCACGCCCCGGCCGCGGCCCTCGCCGCCGCCCGCCGGATGACCCGGCTCGCCGTCCGGTCCGGCAGCCCCGACCTCCTCGCCCTGAGCCGGCAGACGGAGTCCTCCGTACTGATCGCCCAGGGCCGCCGCGCCGAGGGCCTCGCCCTCCTCGACGACGCGATGCGCGCGGTGACCGCGGGCGAGCTGAGCCCCCTGTTCACCGGCTGGTTGTACTCCCTCGCCCTGACCCGGGTCGCCGCCGCCGGCGACCCGGCCCGCGCGGCGCGCTGGGCGGACGCGGCGACGGCCTGGTGCGCGGCCCCGTCCCAGGCCCGCAACCCGTTCCGCGCGGTGTGCCGGATCCGGCACGCCGAGGTGCTCGACCTGCTCGGCGCGTGGGAGCGCGCCGAGGACCAGGCGCGCGGGGTGCTCCACGACATCTCCGCCGACTCCCTCGACGCGGCGGCCGCCGCCGCGTACACCGTCGGGGAGCTCCAGCGGCGGCGCGGGCACCTGGCGGAGGCGGCCCGCGCGTACGCCCACGCCCACGACCTGGGCCGGGTCCCTCAGCCGGGGCTCGCGCTGCTGCGGCTCGCGCAGGGGCGCGCGGACGCGGCGCGCGCCGGACTGCGCCTCGCCCTGGACTGCCAGAGTGACCCGCGCCACGACCTGGCCGGCCGGGCCCGGCTGCTCGTCGCGCTCACCGAGGTGACCCTCGCCCTCGGCCAGACCGGCGCCGCCGCCGAGGCCGTGTCCGAACTGGAGCGGCTCGCCACCCCGGACGACCTGCCGCTGCTCACCGCCCTGGCCTCTGGCGCACGCGGGGCGCTCGCCCTCACCCGGGGCGAGCCGGCGCACAACCCCCTGCGGCGGGCACTCGCCCTGTGGCGTGAGCTACGGGCGCCGTACGAGACGGCGCGCGTGCGGGTGCTGCTCGCCCGGGCGGCGCAGGCGGCGGGTGACACGGACACGGCCCGGCGCGAACGGGCTGCCGCGCGTGCGGCGCTCACACGCCTGGGGGCGCCACCGGAGCCGTAAGCCGCCGGGCCCCTCGCCGTCCACGCGACCGGCCCGGTCCGCCGCGGGCCCCGCGCCGCGCCGTGCGGCAGCGCGCATCAGCCCCGACGGCCCTCACCCCGGCCCCAGGCCGCCAGGCCCCGAGCTCCGCCCCCCAGCCCTACAACAACGTCGTACGCGCCGTGGCGAGCAGCCGCTCCGTGTCGTCCGCGCGGAGGGCCAGCGCGTTGCCGACCGTGCCGAGCACCTCGCGTTCGGCCGGGATGTACGGTCCGTCGGCCAGGGCGATCCGCGCGCCCTGGAGCAGGATCGATTCGCGGCCGGCGGCGGCGAGGTGCGGGGAGAGCGGTTCGAGCGCCTCGTGGAGTTCGATGGCCAGGGCCGCTCCCCCGCTACTGACGTCCGGCAGGAAGCGCCCGGTGTCGGCGGCGAGCGCCTCGACCAGTTCGACGAGCTGGAGCGCCGTGCAGTCGGCGTAACCGGCCGCCCGCACTCCGGCGACGGCGGTGTCCACGGCGGTACGGGAGGAGGTGCCGCCCGCCGCGAGGACGGCGAGCGCGACGGTGTGCACGGCGTCCCGCAGCATCCCGGAGAACCGGCTCGTCGTCGGGTGGGTCAGCACGTCCGTACCGAAGTGGGTGTGGCAGGCGGCGCACTCGATGACGGGGCCCGCCTCGCCGCGCGGCATCAGCGGCACGCCCAGGAGGGTGAACCGGCGGCGGCCTGTGCGGCGCCGGTAGTTGCGGTCGCCGCCGCACTCGGCGCAGAAGAACTCGCCGTCGCCGACCGTGTTCCACGAGGTGCCGATTCCGCAGAGAACCCTGCTCCGGTCCCGTGACTTCCGCGCTGACCGCACGCCGCACCTCCCTCGACGGTCCGGCAACACTGCCGGCGTTGGCGTGATGTTAGCCACATCGATGATGTGGCGTCAGCACCTCGTCAGCAGAACTCCACGGAGATGGCCGAGACCCGACGGACCGCCGCCGGGCCTCCGCCGGGTCCCTCCGGGGCCTCAGGAAGCCCGCTTCCGCAGCTTCGCGAAGGCCAGGAAGCCGCCGCCGACGAGGACGGCCGCGCCGGCGACGCCCATCGCGGCAGGTCCGAAGGCCGAACCGGTCCGGGCGAGATCACCCTCCGGAGTGGACGACGGCGCGGGGGCGGCGGGCGAGGTGGACTGCTCGGGGCCGGGGGCCGTCGTGGCCGGTGAGGCGGGAGTGGCCGAAGCGGTCGAGGTCGCGGTCGGCGTGGCCGTGGCGGTCGGGGTCGGGGTGGGGACCGGGACGTCGGTCGGCTTCGGCTTCTCCGGGGTGACGACCGGGCCCGGCTCCGTCCCCTTCGGCAGGCAGCCGGTGAAGTTCATCTGGTGGGTCTCGGCGCCGGGCACGGTGATCAGCTCCTCGGCGATCACGGAGCCGTTGACGTGACCGGGGCCGACGTTCCCGCCGCCCATCCGGACGGTGGCGTTCGGCGCGAAGAGGGTGCCGGGCCAGGAGGTGTAGTTCTTCCGCACGCTCTCGGCCTGGGGGAAGTTCCACAGCAGCTTGGAGCGGACGCTCTTGAAGGCGTCGCTCCCGGCGGCGTAGTCGTCCTGGACGAAGGCGCCCTTGGTCTGGTCCCACAGCCAGACGCCGTAGGTCGGCCGGCTGTGCATGTCGTACGAGGTGCCGAGGACGTTCACGAGGGTCGAGGAGCCGGCCGGGACCTTGACGGAGATCGCGCCGGCCTTCTCCAGGTCGGCGGCGCTCACGGCGAAGACGTTGAGCCGCTGGTCCGTGCCGGTGAGGAAGAGGCCCTGGCCGGTAGGGTCGGCGGCGACCGTGCCGTTCGGCTCGACGCGCGCCCAGGCGGCGGACAGGGCGCGCAGGCCCGCGAACTCCTTGCCGAAGTCGATCGGGGAGGTCGGGGAGGCGCCCTTGCGGTGCGGGCCGTCGACGGCGAAGCCGGCGCCCTTCGCGGAGCGGTCGTCGAGCGCGCCGTAGACGCCGGAACCCTTGGTGAGCACGACCTGGTGGGCGTGCAGGGTGCCGCCGACGACGAGGCTGTGGCCTCCGGGGAGCGCGGCGAGGTCGGCGGGGGTGAGCTTGTGGCCGATGGAGAAGCCCTGACGGGTCCCGGCGTCGCCGAAGAAGGCGTCGCCGCCGACCGCGACGGCGCCCTCGGAGTCGGAGAAGCGGGTCGAGTCCTTCTCGACGAACTCGGCGTAGCGGCCGGCCGTGCCGAGCGGCTGCGTCACGCATTCCGTGCCGTCCCGGCCGGGTGCGGCGGAGGCGGCGGGGGCCCAGGTGAGGGCGGCACCGGTCACCGCGAGGACGGCGGCCACGGCAGCGGACGTGCGCATGCGAGCTCCAGGTCGGGAGGGCGAAGGGGAGGGTGTCCGGAGGGGGACGAGCCGACCTTCCGCCACGGCCTGATGTGCCGTCAACTCACCTGATATGACACCGATTCCGGCATGTCGCCATGATCTTCCTTAAGTGAACCTGAAACCGTGACGCAGGTCACGAAAAGCGACCGCCCCGCACCCCCGGGAAGGGATGCGGGGCAGCGTCGGCGAAGAGATCAGCGCGCGGAGCGGTTGACCGCCGAGACGACCGCCTTCAGCGAGGCGCGGGTGGTGTTGGCGTCGATGCCGATGCCCCACAGGACCTTGCCGTCGATGGCGCACTCGATATAGGAGGCGGCCTGCGCGGAGGCCCCCTCGCTCATGGTGTGCTCCTGGTAGTCCAGCAGGCGGGCGTCCACGCCGATCGCCTGCAGGGCGGCGAAGAAGGCGGAGATCGGACCGTTGCCGGAGCCGGTCAGGACCGTCTCCACGCCGTCGACGACCGCCTCGACCTTCAGCGTGTCGGTGCCGTCCGTGTCGGAGGTCGACTGGCCGGAGCGCAGTTGGATGCGGCCCCACGGGTTCTCCGGGTTGGGCAGGTACTCGTCCTGGAAGACGGACCAGATCTCCTTCGGCGTGACCTCGCCGCCCTCGGCGTCGGTCTTGGCCTGGATGATCCTGGAGAACTCGATCTGCATGCGGCGCGGCAGGTCCAGCTTGTGGTCGTTCTTCAGGACGTACGCGATGCCGCCCTTGCCGGACTGCGAGTTGACCCGGATGACGGCCTCGTAGGAGCGGCCGACGTCCTTCGGGTCGATCGGCAGGTACGGGACGGCCCACTCGATGTCGTCGACGGTCTTGCCCTGGGCGGCGGCGTCCGCCTCCATGGCGTCGAAGCCCTTCTTGATGGCGTCCTGGTGGGAGCCGGAGAAGGCGGTGTAGACCAGGTCGCCCGCGTAGGGGTGGCGCGGGTGGACCTCCATCTGGTTGCAGTACTCGGAGGTCCGGCGGATCTCGTCGATCTGCGAGAAGTCGATCTGCGGGTCCACGCCCTGGCTGAACAGGTTCATGCCCAGGGTCACCAGGTCGACGTTGCCGGTGCGCTCGCCCTGGCCGAACAGGCAGCCCTCGATGCGGTCGGCGCCGGCCATGATCGCCAGCTCGGCCGCCGCCACGGCCGTACCGCGGTCGTTGTGCGGGTGGACGGACAGGCAGACGTACTCGCGGCGGGTCAGGTGGCGGGACATCCACTCGAAGCGGTCCGCGTGCGTGGACGGCGTCGAACGCTCCACGGTGGCGGGCAGGTTGAGGATGATCTCGCGGCCCGGGCCGGGCTGCCAGACGTCGCAGACCGCCTCGCAGACCTCCAGGGCGAAGTCCAGCTCGGTGTCGGTGAAGATCTCCGGGCTGTACTGGTAGCCGAAGATCGTCTCCGGGCCCAGCAGCTTCTCGGCGTACTCCATCACCAGACGGGTGCCGTCGACCGCGATCTGCTTGATGTCGTCCTTCGAGCCGCGGAAGACGACCCGGCGGAAGGTGGGCGCGGTCGCGTTGTACAGGTGCACGGTGGCGCGCTTGGCGCCGACCAGGGACTCCACGGTCCGCTCGATCAGGTCCTCGCGGGCCTGGGTCAGTACGGAGATGGTGACGTCGTCCGGGATCGCGCCCTCTTCGATGATCGAGCGGACGAAGGCGAAGTCGGTCTCGCCGGAGGACGGGAAGCCGACCTCGATCTCCTTGTAGCCCATGCGGACCAGCAGGTCGAACATCTCGCGCTTGCGGGCCGGGCTCATCGGGTCGATCAGGGCCTGGTTGCCGTCGCGCAGGTCGGTGGACAGCCAGCGCGGCGCCTTGGTGATGCGCCGGTCGGGCCAGGTGCGATCGGGGATGTCGACGGCCTCGTACTGCCCGTACTTGTGGACGGGCATCCCGGACGGCTTCTGCAGGTGCGTCGCGTTGGTCAGAGGCGTGGGGCGACCGGCAAACGTGGACTGGGACATTGCGTAGGGCTCCTCGGGGGTCCTGCGGGAGGGACGGCCGACTGTCGAACGCAACACCGAAACCCGCGGGGAGGGGGTCGGCCTACGACTACAGGCCCTCGCCGCGGCAGCTAAGGAGAAGCAGCCCGAAACGCATGATGTGCGTCACCATAGCCCAGGACCGGCGGAGGCGGACGTCCGTTTCAGTATGCGGGACGGCTCTCGCGTCAAGGAGTAAACGTGACCCATCACTCCATTTCGGCAATCCTCGTCGCTGCTCGTGACAGAAAGACCACGCAGTGCCACATTGCAGGAATGACTCCCCACACGCCTGTCTTCTGCTCCATCGTCCCGCCGCACGTCCTGGAGCGGCTGGCCCGGTCCGACAACCCCGCCTACGCCGAGGCCGCCCGGCGCACCCTCGCGATCGACGAGGTCCAGCGCACCGCCCGGGCCGCCGCCGCGCCCGCGGCCCCGTCCGGCGCGGCCCCGTCCGGCGAGGGCTCCGACAGCCCGCGACGGACGGTGTACGACGCCCGCAACCGCACCGAGCTGCCGGGCGTGAAGGTCCGCGGGGAGGGCGACCCGGCGGGCCAGGACGCCACCGTCAACCGCGCCTACACCGGGCTCGGCGCCACCTTCGACCTCTTCCTGAAGGTCTACGGCCACCGCTCGATCGACGGCGCCGGGATGCCGCTCCTCGCGACGGTCCACTACGACGAGAAGTACGCCAACGCCTTCTGGAACGGCGAGCAGATGGTGTTCGGCGACGGCGACGGCGAGCTCTTCCTCGACTTCACCCTCCCCGTCGACGTCATCGGCCACGAGCTGGCGCACGGCTTCACCCAGCACACGGCGAACCTCGCCTACTACGGCCAGTCGGGCGCGCTCAACGAGTCCGTGTCCGACGTCTTCGGCTCGCTGGTGAAGCAGTACGCGCTCGGGCAGACCGCCGACCAGGCGGACTGGCTCATCGGGGCCGGGCTGCTCGGGCCGGCCGTGGACAAGGGCACGGCGCTGCGGTCCATGAAGGCCCCGGGCACCGCGTACGACGACGACGTCCTCGGCAAGGACCCGCAGCCGGCCACCATGGACGACTACGTCCGCACCAGCTCCGACAACGGCGGGGTGCACATCAACTCGGGCATCCCCAACCACGCCTTCTACGTCCTCGCCACCGAGCTCGGCGGCTCGGCCTGGGAGCGGGCGGGACGGATCTGGTACGACGTGATGACCGGCGGCACACTGACCGAGGAGACCCGGTTCTCGGAGTTCGCGCGGGCGACGGTGGCCTCGGCGAAGAGGCTGTTCGGCGACGGCGGCGACGAGGTGGAGGCGGTCCTGAAGGCATGGTCGGTCGTCGGCGTACCGACCTCCTGACCCGCGGCCTCCTGGTACACAGGGCCCATGCGGATTTCAGTGCGGCGCACGGGCGGTTTCGCGGGCATCGAGCGGTCGGCGGAGGTGGACACCGAGGGCCTCGCCGACGCGGGCGACTGGCAGACGCTGGCCGCGGCGGTCCTCGCGGAGCCCCCGGTCGACGAGGAAGCCGCCCGGGGCGTCCCGGACGGCTTCTCGTACGCGATCACGGTCGACGGCTGGACGGTCCACTGCCGCGACCCCCACCTCACGCAGGCCCAGCGGGCCCTGATCGCGAGGGTTCTGAAGGAAGGCGCCTGAAGGGAGGCGCCCGAAGGAAGGCGCCCGAAGGAAGGCGTCCGAAGGAAGCGCGGAGGGCGGAACTACCGGCGGCGCCAGAAGCGTCCGGAGTCGTTCCGCCTCGCGGGCCGGACCTCCAGGGTCCAGTCCCCGTCGGCGCTTCCGACCGCCACGAGGAGGGGGCCCGCCGGCAGCGGGCGCGAGGACCTCGGGCGTCTGCTCGCCTCGTTGGCCAGCAGGTGGTCGTCGCGTTCGCCCGGCTCGTAGCCCCGCACCTGGAAGAGGGCGTGCCGGTCCTCGGGGCGCAGCCGGGCGACGAGCTCGGCGGCCGGCCCCGTGTAGAGCAGCACGTCGGCGCCCCGTCCCTCGGCGCGGTCGCCGAGCTCGGCCACGGCGCCGACCGGGCGGACCGCGATCGTCCACGGGCGGCTCACCGCGTTGACGCGCAGGCGCAGCGGGCGGCGGCCGTCGTACCGGAGCAGCGCTCGGCCCTGGAAGTCCACCAGGGTCGTGTTCGCGAGCAGGGTGCCGGTCGCGCCGTCTTCGTGGAGGGTGTGCACGGAGAAGTAGCCGTCGCCTCCCCGCTCGCAGTCGACCAGGAGGAAGCCGGGCGGGAGGGGCACGTCGACGGTGAGATCGGTACTGCCCGTGCCCTCGCGGACGAACTCCGGGAAGTCCTCCCCGAAGAGCGCGGCGGGCGACGGGGGCCCGACCCGCACCGCGTTTCCCTGAGGCCGGGCCGGCATCGGCACGGCCGGCGCGGGCGCCCCGGAGTCCGGGGCGGGGACTTTGGCCACGGCATCGGCGGGAAGGGGCTCGGGGCCGGTCGCCGGGGCCGCGGGCGGGACGGCGGGCGGGGCGGCGGGCGCCGCGGGCGGGGCGTCCGCCTCGGCGGGCCCGTCCGGGTCCCTGCCCTCGACGCCGAAGTCCCCGGCGAGGCCGGCGAGCCCGGAGTCGTACCCCTGGCCCACGGCGCGGAACTTCCACGCGCCGTCCCGCCGGTAGAACTCGCCGAGGACGAACGCCGTCTCCGTCGTCGCGTCCTCGACCTCGTACAGCGCCAGCGGCTCCCCCGTAGCGGCGCTGATCGTGCGTACGTACAGGCCCGGCACCTGGCCGAACGTCCCCTCGTCGCAGGAGGCGGTGATCACGATCCGCTGGACGGCGGGCTCCACGCGCGCGGTGTCGATCTCCAGCCAGTCGGCGACGCGCCGCTCCTCGTCCCGCACCTGCCCGATGTGGCGGACGGCGCCGGAGGCGTGGGTGAGCTGGTTGTAGAAGACCAGGTCGCCGTCGCCCCTGACCCTGCCCGTGGCGTCGAGCAGCAGCGCCGAGGCGTCGACCTCCGGCACGCCGTCACCGGCGTCCCGGCGGACGACCGCGACCCGCCACACCTGTCCGGGGACCGGCAGGTTCTCCCCCTTGATGATCCGCGTCACCGCGTCATGCTGGCACGCGGGCGCGCGGAAGCCCAGCCTCCGCCAGAAGCCGGGCTTCCACTAGAAGCCGAGCTTCCTCAACTGCTTGGGGTCGCGCTGCCAGTCCTTCGCGACCTTCACGTGGAGGTCGAGGAAGACCGGGGTGCCGAGCAGGGCCTCGATGTGCTTGCGGGACTTCATGCCGACCTCCTTCAGGCGGCTGCCCTTGGGGCCGATGATGATGCCCTTCTGGCTGGGGCGCTCGATGTAGACGTTGGCGTGGATGTCGAGCAGCGGCCGGTCCGCGGGGCGGTTCTCGCGGGGCAGCATCTCCTCCACGACCACCGCGATGGAGTGCGGCAGCTCGTCCCGTACGCCTTCGAGCGCGGCCTCGCGGATCAGCTCGGCGACCATGACCATCTCGGGCTCGTCGGTGAGGTCGCCCTCGGGGTAGAGCGGCGGGGACTCCGGCAGGAGCGGGACGAGGAGATCGGCGACGAGCTGGACCTGCTTGTCGCCGACGGCGGAGACCGGGACGATCTCGGCCCACTCGATGCCGAGCTCCCGGCCGAGCTGATCGATGGCGATCAACTGCTCGGCGAGGGTCTTGGAGTCGACCAGGTCGGTCTTGGTGACGATGGCGACCTTGGGCGTCTTGCGGATCTCGGCGAGCTCCTTGGCGATGAAGCGGTCGCCGGGGCCGAGCTTCTGGTCGGCGGGCAGGCAGAAGCCGATGACGTCGACCTCGGCCCAGGTGGTGCGCACGATGTCGTTGAGGCGCTCGCCGAGCAGGGTGCGCGGTTTGTGCAGGCCGGGGGTGTCGACCAGGATGAGCTGGGCGTCCGGCCGGTGCACGATGCCGCGGACGGTGTGCCGGGTGGTCTGCGGCCGGTTGGAGGTGATCGCCACCTTCTGCCCGACGAGAGCGTTCGTGAGGGTGGACTTGCCCGCGTTGGGGCGCCCGACGAAGCAGGCGAAGCCCGCCCGGTGGGGGGCGGTGTTCTCATCGGTGTCTGGGGTGCGAACGCTCATGGGGGCCATTGTCGCCGATGAGCGCCCGCCTCACGTACCCAGTGCCGTCCCGGCCGCCCGACGGCGGCGGATCCGGAGGGCGTCGGCCCGCCGCACGCCGAGGGCGACCGCGCCGCCGCCCCGCGCCATCCGCTCGGCAAGGGCCCGGACGCGAAGGGCCCGGCGCGTGTCGTCCGCGCCGGGCCCCTGCCGGTTCGTCACGCGGGCTCAGCCCGCCGTGACCGCCACCCGCAGCTTTCCGTCGGGACCGGCGAGCAGCACCGGGGTCTCCGGCCCGCCCAGGTCCCGTACCGCCGCGCGGTCCGCGTCGGACGCGGCCTCGGCGGTGGAGACGACGGCCGCGGCCTCCAGCGACTGGGCACCGCTGGCCACGGCCATGGCGACCGCCGTCTGGAGCGCGCTCAGCTTCAGCGACTCCAGGGCGACGGTCCCGGCGACATACGTCCGCCCGGTCTCGTCCCGTACCGCCGCGCCCTCCGCCACCCCGTTGCGGGCGCGGGCGCTGCGCGCCAGCGTGATGATCTTGAGGTCCTCGGCGCCGAGGTCGTCGTGCTCGCGGTTGAGTGTCATGATCCGAGGATAGGGCGGGGCGGTACGGACGGGGCCGGGGCTCAGCCCTGGGCGGCCTTGACGAACTTGTCGGCGGCGAGCTTGGCGAGGGCGTCGAAGTCCTTGTGCCCGGCGGCGTCGGCCGGGTCGTGGCCCAGCCGGGTCACAGCGCCGCCCTGGCCGGCGACCAGCAGGTTCAACTCGGTCTTGTAGCCGTAGTCGGGGATGCTCAGCGTCAGCCGGAACGCCGTCACCTGCTCGGCGCCCTGCGGGGCGGTGAGCTTCTTGACCGTGGCCTTCATCTTCATGTCCTCCGCCTCGGCCTCGAACCCGGTGCAGGTGTCCACGGCGGCGGCCACCGCCTTGACGAAGTCCGCGGCGCCCGTGCCCGGGAAGGTCATGATCTGCTGGTTGAGCGTGGTCGTCTTGCTCCGCTCGAAGTGGACGTCCGCACCGATCGTCGCACCGGGGACCTTGTTCGCGAGCAGACCCACGATCGGCTCGCACGCGGGATTGTCGGCCTTGCCGACGACCGGGCCGTCCTCGGCCTTGCCGGCCTTCCAGCCCGACGGCAGGTCCTTCGCCTCCAGCGCGCCGGCCTTCATCTGAGCGGCGGTCAGCGGCCCGGCCGGCGCCGCGGACGTGGGCGCGGCGGAGGTCTGACCGGCGGAGGTCTGACCGGCGGACGGCTTGTCGGCGCCGTCCTTCTTGCCGTCCGCGTCACCGCCACCGCAGGCGGCGGTCAGCGAGAGCGCGGAGACGGCGAGGGCGGCGGCGAGACCGTGGCGTATGCGAGTGCGCATGGGGAGGTGCCTCTTGAGGGTAAGGAGATGAGCGGAACGCCGGTCCGCCAAAGCGGCGTGACCGGACGGCGAGGAGAATAGCCGCCGCCGGTGACAACCCCGTGCCGTGGGCCCCTCGGACGGGTCCGCTCGGCAACGGGCGAGCGTCGCGGCCCCGGCGGCACCGACACCGCCTCCGGCCCGGGGCCGCCCGCCGCGCGGGAGTCCGCTCAGCCCGCCAGCGGGTACATCGCCCCGCGCCGCCCCTCCGGCGACGCCAGCCACTCCAGCTTCGCCGCCGTGTCGGCCTCCGGCAGCGGGGTGTGGAGCACGATCGCCAGGTCGGGGCGGGCGGGGATGCGGAGTTGGGTGGACTCCAGGTGGAGCGGGCCGACCAGCGGGTGGTCGAGGACCTTGCGGATCTGGCCGCCCGGCATGACGTCCCGCCGCTCCCACAGCTCCGTGAACTCGGCGCTGGCCGCCTTCGCCTCCTCGGCCACGACCCGGAACCCGTCGTCGTCGGGGCGCTCCGAGCACGCGGCCCGGAACTGGGCGACGATCTTGGGCGCCAGCTCCTCCCAGCCGCCCGCCCGGGAGCGGTAGAGGGGGTCGGTGAAGAACGCGATCAGGCAGTTCTGCACGATCTCCGGCCGCATGCCGAGGACGAAGGACGCCGCGTCGTTGTACATGACCGTGTTCCAGTAGGCGTCCATGACGTGCGCAGGGAACGGCATCCACGCCTCGATGAGCCGCCGCAGCCCCTGGCACATGTCCGCGGACTCCGGATCGACCTCCGGCGCGGGCGGGTTGAGCCCCGCGAGGACGTACAGATGGCGCCGCTCCGCCGGGCTGAGCCGCAGCACCCGCGCCACCGCGTCGATCACGTGCGGGGAGACGGTGATGTCCCGTCCCTGCTCCAGCCACTGGTACCAGGACACGCCGACCCCGGCGAGGACGGCGACCTCCTCGCGGCGCAGGCCCGGCGTGCGGCGGCGGGCGCCGCCGTCCGGCAGTCCGGCCTCGGCGGGCGTCACCCGGGCCCGGCGGCTCATCAGGAACTCGCGGAGCTCGGCCCGCCGGTGCGCCTTCCTGTCCGTGCTGCCCACTGCCGTGGCCACGTGCGCTTCCTCCCCCTGGATGCCTGGTGGTGCGACCAACAGGATAAGTTCCCGCTCCCCAGGGGCATTCCCGCGCCGGGAGAGTCGTGACCATGGCAACGACGACCCCTCCCCCGACCGGCCCCGACACCTCGCTCGTACCGGATCCCGCGCCCGCCCCCGTACCGGATCCCGCGCCCGCCCCCGTACCGGATCGCGCATCCGGCCCCGTACCGGATCCCGCCTCGTCGGCGATCACCGGCCGCGCCCGGCTCATCCTGCTCGTCCTGTGCGCCGCGCAGTTCATGGTGGCCCTGGACTTCTCGGTCCTGAACGTGGCCCTGCCGGTCCTCGGCGCCGACCTCGGGATGAGCCCCGCCGCCCTCCAGTGGGCGGTCACCGCCTTCGCCCTGCCGTCCGGCGGATTCCTGCTGCTGTCCGGCCGGATCGGCGACCTGTACGGGCGCAAGAAGCTGTTCCTGCTCGGCCTCGCGCTCTTCGGCGCCGCCTCCCTGCTCGCCACCTTCGCCTGGGACCCGGCCTCCTTCCTCGCCGGGCGCGCCGTGCAGGGCCTCGGCGCGGCGATGATCGTCCCGACCGGCATGTCCCTGCTGACCACCACGTTTCCCGAGGGCCCGCAGCGCGACCGGGCGCTGGGCATCTCCGGCACCCTGCTGTCGCTCGGCTTCACCGTCGGCATGGTCCTCGGCGGGGTCATGACGGACACCCTCGGCTGGCGCTCCACCATGGGCCTGCTGGCCCTGTTCACGCTGATCGTGCTGCCGCTGGCGCCCGGCCTGCTGCCCGAGTCGCGCACTCCCGACCGGCCCCGGCTCGACGTGCCGGGAGCGGTGACCGTCACCGGCGGTCTGCTCTCGCTGATCTACGCCCTGTCCACGGCGGCCGAGCGCGGCTTCGGCGGCACGGACGTGCGGGTCTCGCTGGTCGTGGGCGTACTGCTCCTGGTGGCCTTCGGCGTCGTGGAGTCCCGCAGCGCCGCCCCGCTGGTGTCGCTGCCGATGCTCAGGCGGCGCACGGTGGCCTTCGGCAACCTGGGCGGTCTGGTCACCTTCTCGATGATGTCGACGGTGATCTTCGTCCTGACCCTCTACCTCCAGGAGACGCTGGGGCTGTCGCCCTTCGCCACCGGTCTCGTCTTCGGGGTGCAGGGCGTCGTGTCGGTCTTCGCCGGCACGGTCGCGCCGAAGGTCATCGGCCGCCTGGGCGCCCGCCGAACCCTGGTCCTCGGCCTGGCCGGTCAGGGCCTGCTGACCGCCGCGCTCCTCGGCATCGGCACCGGGTCGGGCGCGATCCTCGCCGGCGTCGCCGTCTCGCTGGCCTCCATGTGCCACCTGGGCGCGATCATCGCGTACGGCGTGACCGTCACCTCCGGCGTCCCCGACGGGGAGCAGGGCCTGGCGACCGGTCTGGTCACCACGACCCAGCAGGTCGGTCTCACCGTCGGCATCCCGATGCTCGGCGTGCTCGCCACCACGGGCGACAGCCTGTACGGGGGCGTGCGCACGGTCCTCGCCCTGGACGCGGCCATCGTGCTGGCGGCGGCGGTGCTGCTCGCCCTGGGGCTGCGGCGCGGGAAGTGAGCTACGGCCGGTCGAGGCGGAGCCGTACCGCCTTCGGCAGGCCGGCGACGACCAGGTCGTACGAGTCCTCGACGAGCTCCCGGACCGTCCGGTCCGGGAGCTCCGCCACGGTGACGGTGTTCCAGTGCCGCTTGTTCATGTGGTAGCCGGGGGCGATCGCCGGGTACTCCTCGCGGAGCCGTACGGCCTCCTCCGGGTCGCACTTGAGGTTGACCCGCAGCGGCTCGGCGTCCAGCCAGGACAGCGCGAACATCTTCCCGGCGACCTTGAAGACCGAGACGTCCGGGCCGAACGGGAACTCCTCGCTCGCGTCGTCGAACTCCAGGCAGAACGCGCGCAACTGGTCGGGCGTCATCGCTCGGCCGTCCCCTCCCCCTCGCCGGTCTTCTCGACCGGTTCGACGAGCACGGTGACGATCTTGTTCCGGCGGCCGGCCGGTGATTCGGCGGTCAGCCGCAGCCGCCGCCCGTCGGGCAGCTCCACGACCGTGTTCGCACCGGCGATCGGCACCCGGCCGAGGGCCTTGGCGAGCAGTCCGCCGACGGTCTCCACGTCCTCGTCGTCGTACTCGTCGGGGCCGAAGCCGTACAGCTCGCCGAGGTCGCCGATGTCGAGGCGGGCGGTGACCCGGTAGCGGCCCTCGCCGAGCTCCTCGACGGGCGGCAGCTCCCGGTCGTACTCGTCGGTGATCTCGCCGACGATCTCCTCCAGGATGTCCTCGATGGTGACGATCCCGGCCGTGCCGCCGTACTCGTCGATGACGACGGCGACGTGGTTGCGCTCCTGCTGCATCTCGCGCAGCAGGTCGCCGGCGTTCTTGGTGTCGGGCACGAAGGCCGCCGGGCGCATCGCCGTGGACACCAGGTCCGCCTCGGCCTCCCGGTTGATGTGCGTCTTGCGGACCAGGTCCTTCAGATACACGATGCCGACGATGTCGTCCTCGTTCTCCCCGGTCACCGGGATGCGCGAGAAGCCGGAGCGCAGCGCGAGGGTCAGGGCCTGGCGGACGGTCTTGTAGCGCTCGATGCAGACGAGGTCGGTGCGCGGCACCATCACCTCGCGCACCAGGGTGTCGCCGAGCTCGAAGACCGAGTGCACCATCCGGCGTTCCTCGTCCTCGATCAGCGACTCCTGCTCGGCGAGGTCGACCATGGCGCGGAGCTCGGCCTCGGAGGCGAAGGGGCCCTTGCGGAAGCCCTTGCCGGGGGTGAGCGCGTTGCCGATGAGGATGAGGAGCTGCGGGACCGGGCCCATGATCCGGGCCAGCGGCAGCAGCACGTACGCGGCGGCGGTCGCCGTGTTCACCGGGTGCTGGCGGCCGATGGTGCGCGGCGAGACGCCGACGGCGACGTAGGAGACGAGCACCATGACGGCGATCGCGACGAGCAGCGCCTCCCAGGTCTCCGGGAACTCCTCCAGGCAGGCGTAGGTGACGAGCACGCCGGCCGCCATCTCGCAGGCGACGCGGACGAGCAGCGCCACGTTGAGGTAGCGGGTGGGGTCGGAGGCGACCTGGACCAGCTTCTCGGCGCCGCGCCGCCCGGACCGCAGGGCCTCGGCGGCGCGGAAGCTGGAGACGCGGGCCAGGCCGGCCTCGGCGCAGGCGGCGAGCCAGGCGACGATGACGAGGGCGACCGCGCCCATGATCAGTTGTGCGCTCATGACCGGCGGGGGTCAGGAGACGGTCGGCGCGGGCGACGGGCCGGTCAGGCCCTTCTCCGCACGCCAGCCGTCCACGATGGCGGCCTGGAGGCCGAACATCTCGGCCTTCTCGTCCGGCTCCTCGTGGTCGTAGCCGAGCAGGTGCAGCACGCCGTGGACGGTCAGGAGCTGGAGCTCCTCGTCCATGGAGTGCTGCGTCGGGGCGTCCTCGCCCTGCTTCTTGGCGACCTCGGGGCAGAGCACGATGTCGCCGAGGAGCCCCTGCGGGGGCTCCTCGTCGTCCTTCGACGGCGGGCGCAGCTCGTCCATCGGGAAGGACATGACGTCCGTCGGGCCCGGCAGGTCCATCCACTGGATGTGGAGCTGCTCCATCGCCTCGGCGTCCACGACGATCACCGAGAGCTCGGAGAGCGGGTGGATGCGCATGCGCGCGAGCGCGTAGCGGGCGATGTCGAGGATCGCCTGCTCGTCGACCTCGGTTCCGGACTCGTTGTTGACGTCGATCGACATGTGCTGCTGCTTCTACTTCCCGTTGCGGCGTTCGTGACGGCCGCCGTCCCGGCCGCCGCCCTCGCGGTCGCCGTTGCGGCTGTCGTACTGCTCGTACGCGTCGACGATACGGCCGACGAGCTTGTGCCGTACGACATCCTGCGACGTGAGCGCCGAGAAGTGCACGTCGGGGACCCCTTCGAGGATGTCCCGGACCTGCCGCAGACCGCTCTTCGTGCCGCCGGGGAGGTCGACCTGGGTGATGTCACCGGTGATGACGATCTTCGAGTCGAAGCCGAGGCGGGTGAGGAACATCTTCATCTGCTCGGGGTTCGTGTTCTGCGCCTCGTCGAGGATGATGAACGCGTCGTTGAGCGTCCGGCCTCGCATGTACGCCAGCGGCGCGACCTCGATCGTCCCGTTCGCCATCAGCTTGGGGATCGAGTCGGGGTCGAGCATGTCGTGCAGCGCGTCGTAGAGCGGTCGCAGATAGGGGTCGATCTTCTCGTAGAGCGTGCCGGGCAGGAAGCCGAGGCGCTCGCCGGCCTCGACGGCCGGCCGGGTCAGGATGATCCGGGTGACCTGCTTGGACTGCAGGGCCTGGACCGCCTTGGCCATGGCCAGATACGTCTTGCCGGTGCCGGCGGGGCCGATGCCGAAGACGATCGTGTGCTTGTCGATGGCGTCGACATAGCGCTTCTGGTTGAGCGTCTTGGGGCGGATGGTGCGACCGCGGCTGGAGAGGATGTTCTGCGTGAGCACCTCGGAGGGCGTCTCGACCGCCGGGTCTCCGGTCTCCTCCCGCAGCATGGCGATCGATCGTTCCACGGCGTCCTCCGTCATCGGCTGTCCGGTGCGGAGCACCAGCATCATCTCGTCGAACAGGCGCTGGATGAGTGCGACTTCCCTCGCGTCACCGATCGCGCTGATCTCGTTTCCCCGCACGTGGATGTCCGTCGCCGGGAACGCCTTCTCGATCACGCGCAGCAGGGAGTCGCCGGACCCCAGCATCGTCACCATCGGGTGCTTCGCGGGGACGGTGAACTGTGCGCGTGCCTGCCCCGGCGCGGGGGCGTGGGATGTGGGTGTCTGAGTCATGGGCCGGCACTATGGCCTGCGCATACCTCCTGTCGCAGGGTTCTCGCTGCTCGACAACCTCTCGGGTACCAAGCCTACGACTCGCGTCGGACAACCCAGAAGCCTTTTACGGGGCGCGGGCCTTTTGCGGGCCGTGGCCTTTCGCGGGCCGGGGGCTTCTACGGGGCGGGGGCGGGGCGGAAGCCGATGGTGGGGACCGCGCGGCGCAGCGGCCAGGGGCGGTCCTGGCCGGGGAGCAACCCTTCCAGGAAGGCGTAGCGGGCGCGCAGGGCCGCCGGGTCCTGGCACTCGTGGCCCTGGACGTGCTGCCACCAGGCGGCGATCTCGCCCCAGGTGGGCGCGGAGAGGGAGCCGCCGAACTCCTGCACGGACAGGGCGGCGGTCAGGCCGGCGAAGGCGAGCCGGTCGGCGAGCGGCCAGTCGGCCAGGGTGCCGGTGACGAAGCCGGCCACGAAGACGTCGCCGGCGCCGGTGGGGTCGAGCGCGGAGACCTGGATGGCGGGGACCTCGGCCGTCTCGCCGGTGGCGCCGTCCACGGCGTAGGCGCCCTCGGACCCGAGGGTGACGACGGCGTAGCGGACCTTGTCGGCCAGGGCGTGGGCGGCGGCGCGCGGGCAGTCGGTGCGGGTGTAGCGCATCGCCTCGGCCGCGTTGGGCAGGAACGCCTCGCAGTGCTCGAGGTCGGTCAGACCGGCCAGGTCCCAGCGTCCGGTGTCGTCCCAGCCGACGTCGGCGAAGACCTTGGCGCCGCCCCGGGCGGCCCGGGCCACCCACTCCTCGCTGCGGCCGGGCACGAGGGAGGCGACGGCGGCGCGGGCGCGCGGCGGGTAGGCGGGCGGGGCGCCGTCGACGGGTGGGGCGGCGTGGCCGTGGGAGACCATGGTCCGCTCGCCCTCGTACGCCATGGAGACGGTGACGGGCGAGTGCCAGCCGGGGACGGTGCGGGAGAGCGCGAGGTCGATGCCTTCGCCCTGTTCCAGGGCGTCCCAGCAGTATTCGCCGTAGTGGTCGTCGCCGAACGCGGCGGCGAGGGAGGTGCGCAGGCCGAGCCGGGCGAGGGCGGTGGCCATGTTGGCGACGCCGCCGGGGCTGGATCCCATGCCGCGCGCCCAGGACTCGGTGCCGCGCACGGGGGCGCTGTCGAGGCCGGTGAAGATGATGTCGAGGAAGACCGTGCCGGTGAGGAAGACGTCGCAGTCGGGGTCGGTGGGCTCGCGCAGGCGCAGCAGCGGGTCGACGTCGGCGAGGTCGGTGTCGCGGTCGGTCACGGCAGGCTCCCCGGTCGTGGTGCTGATGTCGACAGTGTGCCGGAAGGGGCCGGGGTGACGGGTCCGGCGCAGCGAATTCGCCGCCGAATACCCATGATCATCTTGCGCCAAACCTTTCTTCGGCGGAGAGTGACCCGTCTCACAGACCGAATCGGGGGATAACGGCTTCTCCGTCCCCTCGGATGCTTGATACACATGGTGCCGCGACCCCGTGGATCACCGGGCGCCATCTCACTTTCCCGTCCGGTTCCTGGAACGCCCATGTCGTCGCGCCGCCCGCGTGCCCTGGAGGCGCGCGCCGCTCTGCTCGCCCTCGTCGCCCTCTTCACGGCGGGCTATCTCGCCCCGTATCTGCTGCCGACGATCGTCGGCCGGCTCTCCGCGGGGCTCGGCCTCGGCGCCGCGCAGGCCGGTCTGGTCGGCTCGATCCTGCTGCTCGGCTCCGCCTCGGCGGGCTTCACGCTGGCCGCGCACGGGGAGCGGATCGGTCCGCGCCGGGCGGCTCGCCTCGGACTCGCCGCGATGGCCGTGGGCTACGGAACGGCCGCGGCGACGAGCGCCGTCCTCCCGGTCGTGGCGGGCGCGGTCCTCGGCGGCGTCGGCTCCGGTACGGCGACGGCGGTCGCGGCGGCCGGCATCGCGGGCCGCCCGGACCCCCACCGCGCCTCCTCGCTCGGCCTGCTGTCGGTCTCGGCGACGGCGGGCGCGCTCTATCTGACCCTGCCGCACCTGGGCGGCGGCCACGCGCTGCCGTTCGCGGCCATCGCGGGGACGGCGCTGCTGGTCTGGCCGGTGACGGGACGGCTGCCCGGCCGCACGCCCGCGGTACGGGAGACACCCGCGGCGGGACCGCTGCCGCACCGGTCCGCCGGGGCGGTCCTGGCGGGCGGGATCCTGCTGTGGTCGATGGCGCAGAACGCGCTGTGGGGCGTCAGCGGGCGCATCGGCCTGACCCAGGCGGGGCTCTCCGAGGTGACCCTGGGCATGGTCTTCGCCGCCGCGCTCGGCGCCGGGCTCGTGGGTGTCATCGCGGCCGGCGCGCTGGGCTCGCGGCTCGGCCGCGCGGTGCCGATCGGCGCGGGCACGGCGCTGATCGCCTGCTGTGTACTGCTCAGCTCCGCCGCCGAGACGCCGGCGTCCTTCGCGACCGGCGAGATCCTGTGGAACGCCGCGTACCCGGTGGTCCTGTCGTATCTGCTCGGCCTCGCCGCGTCCCTGGACCCGCGCGGCCGCTGGGCCGTCCTGGTCGGCTCGGCGTCCTCCCTCGGCGTGGCCTGCGGCCCCGTCACCGGCAGCGTCCTGTCCGAGGCGGCCGGTTATCCCGGCATGGGCCTGACGCTCTGCGTCCTGCTGCTCCTGGTCGCCGGGCCCATGACCGCCGTCGCCCGCCTCGCCTCGGGCCGCCCGCTCGTCCCGGGCTCCATCCGCCGCCGCGGCGGCGCCCCGGCCGCCCTGCTCGCCGCGACTACCTCCGCCCCGCCGTCCCTGCTCCCGCAACTGGGCGCCCCGGAGCAGGAGATCACCGAGATCGCGGTCCCGGTCCCGGCCTCCCGCCGCCGCGCGGTCAGGTCGGCCTTCCGCCTGGCGAGGCCGGCGGGCCGGGGCTAGGCGCCGTTTTCGCGGGCCGGGGCTGGGCGCTCTCGTCGCAGTCCGGGGGTAGGCGCCGTTTCGCGGGCCGCGGCGGGGCGCTCGTCGCGGGCGGGGGCTGGGCGCCGTTTTCTCGGGCCGGGCTACTCGCCGCACGCGTGGTCGGCCGCGTCCACCACGATCCGGTCCAACAGGCTGCGCAGAAGGGCCTGCTCGGCCTCGGTGAGGTCGCCGAAGATCTCGCGCTCGGCGGCGCTCACGGCCGCGTCGATGCGCTCCAGCACCGCCGCGCCGGTGTCGGTGATCTCCACGATGTGACGGCGCCGGTCGGCAGGGTCACGCCGCCGCTCGGCGAGGCCGTCGGCCTCCAGCTCGTTGAGGATCGCCACGAGCTGACTGGGGTCGACCTCCATCGCGGCGGCCAGGTCGCGCTGGCTCATGGCCGCGGGGGCGAGCCGCATCAGCGTCATCGCGTGGCGGGGGTGCAGCCCCGCCACGCCCAGGGCGGCACGGATACGGGCACCGGTGAGCTCTCCGCGGAAGGAGAGGAGGAAGCCGAGGCGATCGGTCGGGAGAGCTGCCATGCCGTCCACCGTAACAGCGGCTTTATTATTGAGCGCTCACAATCGTTGATGTGGTTCAATGATTTCCACGTCACCAGCATTGGAGTCACTCCCTCATGTTCCTCGCCTACGCCGCCCTGGCCGCACTCCTCGCCCTCGCCCTTCTCGGATCCACCTTCATGACCTTCACCCGCAACCCGGCGGTCGTCGGCAGCATGACGAAGCTGGGAGTGCCCGATTCCTGGCTGCCGTGGCTGGGTGCGGCGAAGGCCGCGGGGGCCGTCGGCCTTCTCGCGGGCCTCGCCGTGCCCCTGCTCGGCGAGGCGGCGGCCGTGGGTCTGGTGCTCTACTTCGCGGGTGCCGTCGTGACCCACATACGCGGGAAGGACTACGCGTTGGCTCCGGCGGTCGTCCTGACGCTGCTGCCGGCGGTGGCACTCGTCCTGCGCATCGCGTCCGCCTGAGCGGCCGACGGGCAGCCACCCAAGGCATGCAAACGATACGAGACGTCTCGTCTTTCATTCCGGCTCACCCTGTCGTACTGTCGACACGTCACCGCGAGACGAACCGTCTCGCGGGGCTCCCGTCGTCGACTCACAGGAGATCGCCCTTGTTCCGTGCCCAACTCACCGAGGTCACCAAGCGCTACGACGACCGGCACGTCCACCACCGGACCGTGCTCGACCGCGTCTCCCTGACCGTCCGGCCCGGCGAGCGCCTCGGCGTCGTCGGCGACAACGGCTCCGGGAAGTCCACCCTGCTCCGGCTCCTCGCCGGCCTCGAGAGCGCCGACAACGGCACCGTGGCCGTCGAGGCCCCCGGCGGCCTCGGCCATCTCGCCCAGACCCTCGACCTCCCGCCGACCGCCACCGTCGGCGAGGCCGTCGAGCAGGCGCTGGCGGAGATCCGGGCGCTGGAGCGGGCGATCCGCGCGGCGGAGGCGGCCCTCGCCGACTCCGGCGACCTCGCCGGATACGCGGAGCTGCTCGCCGCCTACGAGGCACGCGGCGGCGCCGAGGCCGACCGGCGCGTCGAGACCACCCTCCGCAGGCTCGGCGAGACCGGTCCGCTCGACCGCGCCCGCCCCCTCGGCACCCTCTCCGGCGGGCAGCGCTCCCGGCTCGCCCTCGCCGCCGTCCTCGCGGCCGAACCGGAACTGCTGCTGCTCGACGAACCGACCAACGACCTCGACGACGAGGCCGTCGCCTGGCTGGAGGAGCGACTGCGCGCCCACCGGGGCACGGTCGTGGTCGTCTCGCACGACCGTGTCTTCCTCGAACGGGTCACCACCGCCGTCCTGGAGGTCGACGAGGACCGCCACACCCTGCGCCGGTACGGCAACGGCTACGCCGGCTACCTCGCCGGACGCGCCGCCGAACGGGCCCGCCGGCAGCGGGAGTACGAGGAGTGGAAGGCGGAACTCGCCCGGTACACGGCCCTCGCGGACAGCAACATCGACCGCTTCAGCGCCATCCCCCGCAAGGCACCGGCCTCGTTCAGTGGGGCGGGCGCCTTCCGTGCCCGGTCACGGGCGCACGGGGCGATGAGCCGCATCCGCGCCGCCCGCGAGCGGCTCGCCCGGCTCACCGCCCACCCGGTGCCCGCGCCGGCGGAGCCGCTCCGCTTCCGCGCCGCCCCGGCGGGCGACGGCGCCCCCGTCGACCTGGCCGGAATCCGCGTGGCCGGTCGGCTCCGGCTCGACGCCCTGCACCTGGACGCGGGCGAACGGCTCCTGGTGACCGGCCCGAACGGCGCCGGCAAGACCACCCTGCTCAAGGTCCTCGCGGGCGAAGTCGTCCCGGACGCGGGCACCGTGCGCGCCCCCGCCCGGGTCGGGCTGCTCCGCCAGGACACGGCCCCTCCGACCGATCCGCGGACGGTCGGCGAGGCGTTCGGGGAGGGCCGCGAGGACGAACTGCTCGCCCTCGGGCTCTTCGCCGCCCGGGACCTGGCGACCCCGGTGCGGCTCCTGTCGGCGGGGCAGCGCCGCAAGCTGGAGCTGGCCCGGCTCGTGACGGCGCCCGCCGACCTGCTCCTCCTGGACGAACCGACCAACCACCTGGCCCCGGGCCTGGTGGAGGAGATCGAGGCCGCGCTCGCCGCCTACCGGGGCACGCTGGTGATCGTCAGCCATGACCGGCGCCTCCGCGCGGGCTTCCGGGGCCGCCGCCTCGACCTGTCCCCGGCGGAGCCCCGGGACCTCGCTCCGACGGCCTCGGCCTCGGCGGGAGCTGCGGCTTCGGCGGGGGCTACGCCCCGAAGTCGTACGCCGTGACCTCCGCCAGGTACCGCTCCCGCCGCGGCTCGTCGTCCTCCAGGAAGGAGGCCAGGAAGGAGTTCCGGGCGAGGGTCCGCAGGTGCTCGGGGGTCAGGGACAGCGCATCCGCGACCGCGTCGAAGGTGTCGCCGACGTAACCGCCGAAGTAGGCGGGGTCGTCGGAGTTGACCGTCGCCAGCAGGCCCGCCTCCAGCATCGTCCGCAGCGGGTGCCGCTCCAGGACGTCGACCGCCCGCAGCCGCACGTTGGACAGCGGGCACAACGTCAGCGGCACCCGCTCGCGGACGAGCCGCTCGACCAGCGACGGGTCCTCCAGGCAGCGCAGACCGTGGTCGATCCGCTCCACTCCGAGGACGTCGAGGGCCTCGCGGATGTACTCCGCCGGGCCCTCCTCTCCCGCGTGCGCGACCCGCCGCAGACCGAGCCGGGCGGCCTCCTCGTACACCTCGCGGAACTTCGCCGGCGGGTGACCGACCTCCGCCGAGTCCAGACCCACGCCGGTGATCCGGTCCAGATACGGCTTCGCCGCCTCCAGCGTCGCCATCGCCGACTCCGCCGACTCGTCGCGCAGGAAGCACATGATGAGCCGGGTCGAGATCCCGTGCCGCTCCTCGGCGCGGTCCAGGGCCGCGCCGAGCCCCTCCACGACGACACCGATCGGCACCCCGCGCGCCGTGTGCGCCTGCGGGTCGAAGAAGATCTCGGCGTGCCGCACGCCCTGCTCCGCGGCCCGCGCCAGATACGCGTCGGCGAGCTCGGTGAAGTCGTCGGCGGTGCGCAGGACCGCCATCAGGGCGTAGTAGAGGTCCAGGAAGGACCGCAGATCGCTGAAACGGTACGCCTCGCGCAGCGCCTCCGTGTCCGCGTACGGCAGGGTGACGCCGTTGCGCGCGGCGAGCGCGAAGGCCAGCTCGGGTTCGAGGGTGCCTTCGATGTGGAGGTGCAGTTCGGCTTTGGGTACGGGCACGGTGCCTTGCTCTATCTCTTCGGTACGGGGACCCTCATCAGGTCCTGGGCGATGCTCAGCTCCCCCTCGAACCCGGCCGCCCGCGCCTGCCGCTCGAACTCCTCCGGGTCGGTGTACCGCTGCGAGAAGTGCGTCAGCACCAGGTGCCGCACGCCCGCCTCCCGTGCGACGGCGGCGGCCTGGCCGGCCGTCAGATGGCCGTGGTCGACGGCGAGCCGGACGTCCTCGTCGAGGAAGGTCGACTCGATGACGAGCAGGTCGGCGCCCTCGGCGAGCGCGTACACCCCGTCGCACAGCCGGGTGTCCATGACGAAGGCGAACCGCTGTCCCCGCCGGACCTCGCTCACCTGCTCCAGGGTGACCCCGCCCAGGACGCCCTCGCGCTGGATCCGCCCCACGTCGGGGCCCTTGATGCCGTGCGCCGCGAGCCGCTCGGGCAGGATGCGGCGCCCGTCCGGCTCGACGAGCCGGTAGCCGTACGACTCCACGGGGTGGGACAGCTTGCGCGCCTCCAGCGTGTACCCCTCGGTGACCGCGAGCGGCCCGTCGGCGGTGACCGGCGCCTCGGTCAGCTTCACGGTCTCGCGGTAGGCCGTCGCGTACCGCAGCCGCTCGAAGAAGCGCTGCCCGCTCGCCGGGTAGTGCGCGGTGACCGGGTGCGGGACCTGGTCGAGATTGATCCGCTGGATCACCCCGGCCAGGCCGAGCGAGTGGTCGCCGTGGAAGTGGGTGACGCAGATCCGGTTCAGGTCGTGCGCCGCCACCCCGGCCCTGAGCATCTGCCGCTGGGTGCCCTCGCCGGGGTCGAAGAGGATGCCCTGCCCGTCCCAGCGCAGCAGATAGCCGTTGTGGTTGCGGTGCCGGGTCGGGACCTGGCTGGCCGTGCCGAGGACGACCAGTTCACGTACGGACAAGGGAGGGATCCGTCCCGGTCTATCCGGGGGGCCAGTTGAGGCCGCGGCCGCCCAGGACGTGCGCGTGGGCGTGGAAGACGGTCTGGCCGGCGCCGGCGCCCGTGTTGAAGACGATCCGGAAGCCGCTGCCGTCGACCTTCTCCTGCGCGGCGACCTCGCCGGCCTCGCGCAGCACGTCGGCGGCGACGGTCGGCGCGGCGGCGGCCAGGGACGCGGCGTCGGGGTAGTGCAGGCGCGGGATGACCAGGACGTGCGTGGGCGCCTGGGGGTTGATGTCGCGGAACGCCAGCGTCGTCTCGGTCTCGCGCACGATCGTCGCCGGCACCTCCCCCTCCGCGATCTTGCAGAACAGGCAGTCGCTCTGCGGCTCTCCGGCCATGGCCCGGGCCTCCTCGCCTCTGTCGATCAGTACACGCGCATGCTATCGGGGGCCACCGACAGCGACCGCCGACCGGGCCCCTCGACCCGCTCGCCTTCCCGCGGGGCCGCTACGACCAGCGTCCCGTGCGGCCGAGCACCAGCGCCGCGGCCGCCGTCCCCGCCGTGGAGGTGCGCAGCACGCTGTGCCCGAGCCGGTACGGCCTGGCCCCGGCCTCCTCGAACAGCGCCAACTCGTCCGGGGACACCCCGCCTTCGGGGCCCACGACGAGGACGATCGAGCCCTGCTCCGGCAGTTCGGCGGTGGCCAGAGCCCCGCTCGGATGCGCGCGGTCCTCGTGCAGGACGGCCGCGAAGTCGGCCTCCGCGAGGAGCGCGGCGACCTGCTTGGACGACATGAGCTCGGCGACCTCGGGGAAACGGGTGCGGCGCGACTGCTTGCCGGCCTCGCGGGCGGTGGCCCGCCACTTGGAGAGGGCCTTGAGTCCCCGGTCGCCCTTCCACTGGGTGATGCAGCGGGACGCGGCCCACGGCACGATCGCGTCCACGCCGGTCTCCGTCATGGTCTCGACGGCCAGTTCGCCCCGGTCGCCCTTGGGCAGGGCCTGGACGACGGTGATGCGCGGCGCGGGCGGGGGGTCCTCGTGGACGGCGGTGACCTCGACGGTCAGCCGGTCCTTGTCCTCGGCGGCGGTGACCACGCACGCGGCCCAGGCGCCCCGCCCGTCGGTGAGCACCAGCTCCTCACCGGCGCGCAGCCGCTTCACGGACACGGCGTGGCGGCCCTCGGGCCCGTCGAGGAGGAAGCCGCCGACGGCGGGCACGGCGTCGACGACGAAGACGGGTGCGGTCACGAGGTGCTCCTGGTGCGGTGCGGCAGCCCGGCGAGGGCGGCGTCGAGTTCGGCGGCGAGGACCTCCACGAGCCGGCCGGCCGGGAGCTCCCGCGCGAGGCGGTGGCCCTGCCCGGCCCACAGGGCCATGCCCTGCGGGTCTCCGGCGGTCGCGGCGGCCTTGCGCAGCGGGGCGGTGAGGTGGTGGACCTCGGGGTAGGCGGCGGGCGCGTACGGCCCGTGCTCCCGCAGGAAACGGTTCACCAGGCCCCGGGCCGGCCGCCCGGAGAAGGCCCTGGTGAGCTCGGTGCGGACGAAGAGGGGGTCGGTCAGGGCCCGCTTGTGCAGCGGGTGGGCCCCCGACTCGGGGCAGACGAGGAAGGCGGTGCCGAGCTGGGCGGCGTCGGCGCCGGCCGCGAGCACGGCGGCGATCTGCCGGCCGCGCATGATCCCGCCGGTCGCGACGATCGGAAGCCGGACGCTCTCGCGCACCTCGGTGAGCAGCGGCAGCAGCCCGCGGCCGCTGCCGGCGGAGGGCCCGTCGGCGGGGTCGTCGCGGTGGGTGCCCTGGTGGCCGCCCGCCTCGGTGCCCTGCACACAGATCGCGTCCGCCCCGGCGCGCTCGGCGGTGCGGGCCTCCTCGACGGAGGTGACGGTGACGATCGTGAACGTACCGACCCGGTCGAGGGCGTGCAGCGCGTCACGGTCGGGGCAGCCGAAGGTGAAGGAGACGACCGGCACGGGGTCGTCGAGCAGGATCGCCAGCTTGGCGTCGTACCCGTCGTCCCGGCCCTGGTCGGCGTCGCCGAGCTCCGTCTCGTACCAGGTGGCCTCGCCGGCCAGTTGGTGGCGGTACACCTCGACGGCGGCGGGGTCGGCGGGCTGGCCGCTCGGCGGCATGAAGAGGTTGACCCCGAAGGGCCGGCCGGTGAGCCCGCGGACCTGCTTGATCTCCTGGTAGAGCCCGCCCGCCGTCTTGTACCCCCCGGCCAGGAACCCGAGCGCCCCCGCCTCGCACACGGCACCGACGAGCTCCGGGCAGGACGCGCCACCCGCCATGGGTGCCTGCACGATCGGAAGCCGGGAGAGATCGCTCAGTGCGGTGGACATGCAGGCATCGTGCCATGCCGGTGTGACGGCGCCGAATCGGCGGACGGCCCGCGGAAAGAGGGCGGCCCGCACGATGTGCGAGCCGCCCTCTCCGCGTCGTGCCTACGGGGCTCAGCGCCCGTTGAAGGCGTCCTTCAGGCGCGAGAACAGCCCCTGCTGACCGGGCTGGAACTGGCCCAGCGGGCGCTCCTCGCCGCGCAGCTTGGCCAGCTCGCGCAGCAGGCGCTCCTGCTCGGGGTCGAGCTTCGTCGGGGTCTGGACCTCGACGTGGACGATCAGGTCGCCCCGGCCGTTGCCGCGCAGGTGGGTGACGCCGCGGCCGTGCAGCGGGATGGACTGGCCGGACTGGGTGCCCGGGCGGATGTCCACGTCCTCGAGACCGTCGAGGGTCTGGAGCTGCACCTTCGTGCCGAGCGAGGCCGCCGTCATCGGAAGCGTCACCGTGCAGTGCAGGTCGTCGCCGCGCCGCTGGAAGACGTCGTGCGGGAGCTCGTGGATCTCCACGTACAGGTCACCCGCCGGACCGCCGCCGGGGCCGACCTCGCCCTCCCCGGCCAACTGGATCCGGGTGCCGTTGTCGACACCGGCGGGGATCTTGACCGTGAGGGTGCGGCGGGAGCGGATCCGGCCGTCGCCGGCGCACTCGGGGCACGGGGTCGGGACGACGGTGCCGAAGCCCTGGCACTGGGGGCAGGGACGGGAGGTCATGACCTGGCCCAGGAAGGACCGGGTGACCTGGGAGACCTCGCCGCGGCCGCGGCACATGTCACAGGTCTGCGCGGAGGTGCCGGGCGCGGCGCCCTCTCCGGAGCAGGTGGTGCAGACGACGGCCGTGTCGACCTGGATGTCCTTGGTGGTGCCGAAGGCGGCCTCGTCGAGGGTCACCTCCAGTCGGATCATCGCGTCCTGGCCGCGCCGGGTGCGCGAACGCGGGCCGCGCTGGGACGCCGTACCGAAGAAGGCGTCCATGATGTCCGAGAAGTTGCCGAAGCCGCCCGCGCCGAAGCCGCCGGCCCCGCCGCCTCCGGAGGAGGACAGGGGGTCGCCGCCGAGGTCGTAGACCTGCTTCTTCTGCGGGTCCGAGAGCACCTCGTACGCGGCGTTGATCTCCTTGAACCGCTCCTGCGTCTTCGGGTCCGGGTTCACGTCCGGGTGAAGCTCGCGGGCGAGTCGGCGGAATGCCTTCTTGATCTCGTCCTGCGAGGCGTCCCGACGCACGCCGAGGACGGCGTAATAGTCCGTGGCCACTTACGACTCCGCCAGGATCTGTCCGACGTAACGTGCCACTGCGCGTACCGCTCCCATCGTTCCGGGGTAGTCCATGCGGGTCGGTCCGACCACGCCGAGTTTGGCGACTGCCTCGCCGCCGGAACCGTAGCCGACCGAGACGACGGATGTGGACGTCAGGCCCTCGTGGGCGTTCTCGTGCCCGATCCGTACGGTCATGCCCGATTCCTTGGCCTCGCCGAGCAGCTTGAGGAGCACGACCTGCTCCTCCAGTGCTTCCAGGACGGGCCTGATCGTCAGGGGGAAGTCGTGTCCGAAGCGGGTCAGATTGGCGGTGCCGCCGATCATGAGCCGCTCCTCGTGCTCCTCCACGAGGGTCTCCAGGAGGGTCGCGAGCACGGTCGAGACCGTGGCGCGGTCCTCCGACTCCTCGAAGGACTCCGGCAGGTCCTGCACCAACTGCGGCACGTCCGCGAAGCGGCGTCCGACGACCCGGCTGTTGAGCCGGGCGCGCAGGTCGGCGAGGGAGGTCTCGCCGAAGGGTGCCGGGCAGTCGATCACCCGCTGCTCGACCCGGCCGGTGTCGGTGATGAGCACCAGCATCAGCCGGGCGGGCGCCAGCGACAGCAGTTCCACGTGCCGCACCGTCGAGCGGGTCAGCGAGGGGTACTGCACGACGGCGACCTGGCGGGTGAGCTGCGCGAGCAGCCGGACCGTGCGGCCGACGACGTCGTCGAGGTCGACGGCCCCGTCGAGGAAGTTGTGGATCGCCCGCCGCTCGGGGGTCGACAGCGGCTTGACGCCGGCCAGCCGGTCCACGAAGAGGCGGTAGCCCTTGTCGGTGGGGATGCGCCCGGCGCTGGTGTGGGGCTGGGCGATGTAGCCCTCCTCCTCCAGGACCGCCATGTCGTTGCGCACGGTGGCGGGCGAGACTCCGAGCTTGTGCCGCTCGGTCAGCGCCTTGGAGCCGACCGGCTCCTCCGTCCCGACGTAGTCCTGGACGATGGCGCGCAGCACCTCGAGTCTGCGTTCGCTGAGCATCGTGCGCACCTCCAGGTGTCGATCCGGTTCCGGTTGCTCCGCTTTTGGCACTCGCCCTGTCCGAGTGCCAGGAATCCCCCGGCCAGTGTACGGCGGTGTCCATCGCTCCTGGCAAGGAGGCGGGCTCGGAGGGGTCGAGCCCGATAGCGTCGTCGTATGGATGAGCACGCGATGGACGCCCGTACGGAGCGATGGGAAGAGCTCGGCTGGGAGCGGCTCGGAGACGGCGTCGGAAGGCGCCGGCTGCCGGGCTGGGACGCCACGACGGGCCTGGTCGTGGGCCGTGACGCGGTCCTGCTGTACGACACCGGCGCGACCCTCGCGCAGGGCGCCGAGCTGCGCGCCCAGGTGGCGGAGCTCACGGGCGGCCGGAGGGTGACGCATATCGCACTCAGCCACCCGCACTTCGACCATGTCCTCGGGACGGCGGTCTTCGCGGGCGCCGAGGTCTTCGGGGCGGTCGGCATGGACACCCTGCTGCCCCGGGAGCGCGAGGAGCTGCGGACGGACGCGGTACGGCACGGGGTCGACGAGCGGGCCGCGGCGGAGGCGGCCGAGGTGCTGGTCGCCCCGCGGCACACCGTCTCGGGCGAGTGGACCCTCGACCTGGGCGGCCGGCAGGTGCTGCTGGCCAACGTGGGCCCGGGCCACTCGGGCCATGACCTGGTGCTCCTCGTCCCGGGTGAGCGGGAGATCGTCTTCTGCGGCGACCTGGTCGAGGAGTCGGGCGAACCGCAGGCCGGTCCGGACGCGATCCCGGCCCGCTGGCCGGACGCCCTGGACCGCCTCCTGGCTCTCGGCGGCGAGGACGCGGTGTACGTGCCGGGGCACGGGGCGGTGGTGGACGCCACGTTCGTACGACGCCAGCGCGAAGAACTGGCACGGCGCTTCTCCGTCGCATAACGTCCCCCGAATGCGCAGCTACAACCCGGATCTGACCCCTCCTTGGAAGCGCTCGGCGCCCGTCCCGGAGGTCCCGGCGGACCGTGACCTGGTGGTCGAGGAGGTCTCGACGGGCTTCTGCGGGGCGGTGATCCGCTGTGAGGCCGGCACGGTGACGCTGGAGGACCGCTTCGGCAAGCACCGGGTCTTCCCGATGGAACCGCGCGGCTTCCTGCTGGAGGGCCGGGTCGTCACCCTGGTCCGCCCCTCCCGCCCGGCGCCGGCGCGGCCCACCCGTACGGCCTCCGGCTCGATCGCCGTCCCCGGCGCCCGGGCGCGGGTGGCCCGTGCGGGCCGGATCTACGTCGAGGGCCGCCACGACGCCGAGCTGGTGGAGCGGGTGTGGGGCGACGACCTGCGGATCGAGGGCGTCGTCGTGGAGTACCTGGAGGGCGTCGACGACCTCCCGGCCATCGTCGCCGACTTCGCCCCGGCCCCGGACGCCCGCCTCGGCGTCCTGGTCGACCACCTGGTGGACGGCTCGAAGGAGTCCCGCATCGCGGCCCGGGTCTCCTCCCCCGACGTCCTCGTCGTCGGCCACCCCTACATCGACATCTGGCAGGCCGTGAAGCCCTCCGCCCTGGGCATCCGGGCCTGGCCGACCGTCCCCCGCGGCCAGGACTGGAAAACGGGCATCTGCCGCGCCCTCGGCTGGCCCGAAAACACCGGCGCGGCCTGGCAGCACATCCTCTCCCACGTCCACTCCTACAAGGACCTGGAACCGGAGCTGCTGGGCCGGGTCGAGGAACTGATCGACTTCGTGACGGCGCCGTAGGGCCCCGGTGCGGGCCTCCCCACCGGCGCTGCGCCCGCCCTCCGCCGCTGTCCGTTGTGGGCATTCGTTCCGCTGGTGCGGTGCCCGCCCTTGCCGGGCCGTCGCCCCCTCGGTTGTGGGCATTCGTTCCTCCCCCAGACTCCGTCCGGGGGTGCCCCCAGGCGGAACGGGTGGGCACAACGGAACGGCGCCCCTTGCCGGGCCTAGGCTCCTGGTGCTTTGACCCGCACCACGAGTGCGCCGTACTCGTGGTGCGGGCAGGAACAGGTGCGGAACGCGCCCGCATGGGCGCCGTCCCGTGTGCCCACCCGTCCCGCCCCAGCGGGACGAATGCCCACACGGGCGGGCGGGGCGGGGTGCCGCCCCAGCAGGGCGCGGGCCGCACCGGTCCGGGGCGACGGCCAGCACGGGGTCGAGGCGCGGGGCCGGCCGGGGGTCAGTCCACCAGGTCGCGGACCACCGCGTCCGCCAGGAGCCGTCCCCGCAGGGTCAGCACCGCGCGCCCGTCCGCGTACGGCCCCGCGTCCAGGAGCCCGTCCGCGAGGGCCCGCTCGGCGGCGGCGAGGCCCTGGGGGCGGAGCAGGTCCAGGGGGCACCCCTCCCGGAGGCGCAGCTCCAGCAGGACCCGCTCGACCCGCCGGTCCTCCTCCGACAGCACCTCGCGGCCGGCTCCGGGGGACCGTCCCTCCCCCAGGGCCGCCGCGTACGCCCCGGGGTGCTTGACGTTCCACCAGCGCACCCCGCCCACGTGGCTGTGGGCACCCGGGCCGGCGCCCCACCAGTCGGCGCCGCGCCAGTACAGCTCGTTGTGGAGGCAGCGGCCGGACTCGGAGGTGGCCCAGTTGGACACCTCGTACCACTCGAAGCCCGCGCCGGAGAGCACCTCCTCGGCCATCAGATAGCGGTCGGCGTGGACGTCGTCGTCGGTCATGGGTATCTCGCCGCGCCGGATGCGCCGGGCCAACTGGGTGCCCTCCTCCACGATGAGCGCGTAGGCGCTGACGTGGTCGGGTCCGGCGCCGATCGCCGCGTCGAGGGAGGCCCGCCAGTCGTCGTCGGACTCGCCGGGCGTGCCGTAGATGAGGTCGAGGTTGACGTGCTCGAAGCCGGCCGCCCGCGCCTCCGCGACGCATGCCTCGGGGCGGCCGGGGGTGTGGCTGCGGTCGAGGATCTTCAGCACGTGCTGCCGGGCGCTCTGCATGCCGAAGGAGATCCGGTTGAAGCCGCCGGCCCGCAGCTCCTCCAGATAGGCCGGGTTCACCGACTCCGGGTTGGCCTCGGTCGTCACCTCGGCGTCGTCGGCGATCCCGAACTCGTCCCGGACGGCCGCCAGCATCGACACGAGGTCGCCCGCGTCGAGCAGCGTGGGCGTACCGCCGCCGACGAAGACGGTCCGCACCGGGCGCGGGTCGTCGCCGAGGACCTTGCGGGCGAGCCGTATCTCCTCGGCCACCTGCCCCGCGTAGTTCTCCCGGGAGGCGAGCACGCCGCCAGCGCCGCGCAGCTCGCTCGCGGTGTAGGTGTTGAAGTCGCAGTAGCCGCACCGGGTGGCGCAGTACGGCACGTGCAGATAGAACCCGAGCGGACGCTCCCCGGCCCCCTGCAGGGCGTGCGCGGGCAGCGCCCCGTCGTCGGGCATGGGCTCACCATCGGGCAGTACGGAAGGCATGAGCCTATTGTCCCGTACCGCCCGACGTGAGCGTCCGGCCTGTGGATAACTCCGGCCCGGCCGCCGGATCAGACCTCGCGCGCGCCCTCGTACATCTCGTCGATCAGGTGCTGGTAGGTCCGCTCCACGACCGGCCGCTTCATCTTCAGGCTGGGCGTGAGCTCGCCGTGCTCGACGTCGAGGTCGCGCGGCAGCAGCCGGAACTTCTTGATCGTCTGCCAGCGCTGCAGGCTCTCGTTGAGACGGGTGACGTAGCCCTCGATCAGCTCCTCGACCTGCGGGGAGGCGACGACCTCCGCATAGCTCTTGCCGCCGAGCCCGTGATCGGCGGCCCAGCCGAGGATGGAGGGCTCGTCGAGGGCGATGAGCGCGGTGCAGTAGTTCCGGTCGGCGCCGAGCACCACGATGTTGGAGACGAAGGGGCAGACGGCCTTGAACCGGCCCTCGATCTCCGTGGGGGCGATGTACTTGCCGCCGGAGGTCTTGAACAGGTCCTTCTTGCGGTCGGTGATCCGCAGGTAGCCGTCGGCCGACAGCTCGCCGATGTCACCGGTGTGGAACCAGCCGTCCGGCTCCAGGACCTCGGCGGTCTTCTCCGGCAGACCGTGGTAGCCCTCCATGATGCCGGGGCTGCGCAGCAGGATCTCGCCGTCGTCGGCGATGCGGACCTCGGTGCCGGGCAGCGGCTTGCCGACCGTGCCGGTGCGGTACGCCTCGCCGGGGTTGACGAAGGAGGCCGCGGAGGACTCCGTGAGGCCGTAGCCCTCCAGGATGTGGATGCCGGCGCCGGAGAAGAAGTAGCCGATCTCGGGGGCGAGGGCGACCGAGCCGGAGACGGCGGCGCGCAGCCGGCCGCCGAACGCCTCGCGGAGCTTCTTGTAGACGAGCGCGTCGGCGACCTTGTGCTTGGCGGTGAGGCCGAAGGGCGCGGAGGCGGTGCCGGTGCGGCGGAAGTTGTCCTGGGTGACCTTGGCGTACTCGCGGGCGACGCCGGCCGCCCACTGGAAGATCTTGTACTTCGCCGCGCCGCCCTCGCGGGCCTTGGCGGCGACGCCGTTGTAGACCTTCTCGAAGATGCGGGGGACGGCGGCCATGTAGGTGGGCTGCACGACCGGCAGGTTCACGATGATCTTGTCGATCCGGCCGTCGACGGCGGTGACGTGGCCGACCTCGATCTGGCCGGAGGTGAGCACCTTGCCGAAGACGTGGGCGAGCGGCAGCCACAGGTACTGCACGTCGTCCTGGGTGACCAGGCCGGTGGCGGCGATGGCCTTGGCCATGTACGACCAGTTGTCGTGCGGGAGGCGGACGCCCTTGGGGCGGCCGGTGGTGCCCGAGGTGTAGATGAGGGTGGCGAGCTGATCCTTGGTGATCGCGCCGACCCGCTCCTTGACGATCTCGGGGTGCTTCTCCAGGTACGCCTTGCCGCGCGCCTCCAGCTCGGCGAGGGTGAGCACCCACTCGTCGGAGGTGTCGGCGCCCTCGGGGTCGATGACGACGACGTGGTGGAGCTGGGGCAGGTCGGCGCGGCGCTCGACGGCCTTGGCGAGCTGGGCGGCGTTCTCCGCGATGAGGACGCGCGAGTCGGAGTCGGAGAGGATGAAGGCCGACTCCTCGGCGTTGGTCTGCGGGTAGACCGTGGTGACGGCGGCGCCGGCGCACATGACGCCGAGGTCGGCGAGGATCCACTCGACGCGGGTCGAGGAGGCGAGGGCGACCCGCTCCTCCGGTGCGACGCCGAGGTCGATGAGGCCGGCGGCGATGCCGTAGACCCGCTCGGCGGCCTGCGCCCAGGTGAGCGACTTCCAGTCGTCGGGTCCCTGGCCGGAGGCGGCGGGGACCGGGTAGCGGTATGCCTCCGCGTCCGGAGTCCGCTCGACGCGCTCAAGGAAGAGGGCCGCGACGGACGGCGGCCGGTTCTCGATCAGGGTCTGTGTGTCGCTCACGACGTCCTCCGGGCGGCGGCGGTGCGGAACTAACTGGTGAGTAACCTTCGAGCGGCTTCAGAGTAGAGCTCCGAAGACTGGCGCGTAAGAGCTTGCATATAACGAACGGGTCTGCGCGCGACCGGCGCGCAGACCCGTTCGGTGCAAGCGGCAGCTACTTCTTGGCCTTGCCGCCCGCGGCGTCGTCGCTGGACAGCACGGCGATGAACGCCTCCTGCGGCACCTCGACCGAGCCGACCATCTTCATCCGCTTCTTGCCTTCCTTCTGCTTCTCCAGCAGCTTCCGCTTACGGGAGATGTCACCGCCGTAGCACTTGGCGAGGACGTCCTTGCGGATGGCGCGGATGGTCTCGCGGGCGATGACCCGGGAGCCGATGGCGGCCTGGATCGGCACCTCGAATGCCTGGCGCGGGATGAGCTCGCGCAGCTTGGCGACGAGCCGCACGCCGTACGCGTACGCGGCGTCCTTGTGGGTGATCGCCGAGAAGGCGTCCACCTTGTCGCCGTGCAGCAGGATGTCGACCTTGACCAGGCTGGACGCCTGCTCGCCGGTGGGCTCGTAGTCGAGCGAGGCGTAGCCGCGGGTCTTGGACTTGAGCTGGTCGAAGAAGTCGAAGACGATCTCGGCCAGCGGGAGGGTGTAGCGGATCTCGACGCGGTCCTCGGAGAGGTAGTCCATGCCGAGGAGGGTGCCGCGCCGGTTCTGGCACAGCTCCATGATCGAGCCGATGAACTCGGTCGGGGCCAGGATCGTGGCGCGCACGACCGGCTCGTAGACCTCGCTGATCTTGCCCTCGGGGAACTCGCTCGGGTTGGTGACCGTGTGCTCGCTGCCGTCCTCCATGATCACGCGGTAGACCACGTTGGGGGCGGTGGCGATCAGGTCGAGGCCGAACTCGCGCTCCAGGCGCTCGCGGATCACGTCGAGGTGGAGCAGGCCGAGGAAGCCGACGCGGAAGCCGAAGCCGAGGGCGGCGGAGGTCTCCGGCTCGTAGACGAGCGCGGCGTCGTTGAGCTGGAGCTTGTCGAGGGCGTCGCGCAGCTCGGGGTAGTCCGAGCCGTCCAGCGGATACAGGCCGGAGAACACCATCGGCTTCGGGTCCTTGTACCCGCCCAGGGCCTCCTGGGCGCCCTTGGCCTGGGAGGTGATCGTGTCACCGACCTTGGACTGGCGGACGTCCTTCACGCCGGTGATCAGATAGCCCACCTCGCCGACGCCGAGGCCGTCGGCCGGCAGCATCTCGGGCGAGTTGGTGCCGATCTCCAGGAGCTCGTGGGTGGCGCCGGTCGACATCATCTTGATGCGCTCGCGCCGGTTGAGCTGGCCGTCGACGACACGGACGTACGTGACGACGCCGCGGTACGAGTCGTACACGGAGTCGAAGATCATCGCGCGGGCCGGGGCGTCGGCGACGCCCACCGGGGCCGGGATGTCCCGGACGACACGGTCGAGCAGCGCCTCGACGCCCATGCCGGTCTTGGCGGAGACCTTGAGGACGTCCTCCGGCTGGCAGCCGATGAGGTTGGCCAGCTCCTCGGCGAACTTCTCCGGCTGGGCGGCCGGGAGGTCGATCTTGTTGAGCACCGGGACGATGGTGAGGTCGTTCTCCATCGCCAGGTAGAGGTTGGCCAGGGTCTGCGCCTCGATGCCCTGCGCGGCGTCCACGAGCAGGATCGTGCCCTCGCAGGCCGCGAGCGAGCGCGAGACCTCGTAGGTGAAGTCGACGTGCCCAGGGGTGTCGATCATGTTCAGGATGTGCGTCGTGCCCTGATCGGGCCCCGCGCTGGGGGCCCAGGGCAGACGGACCGCCTGGGACTTGATCGTGATGCCGCGCTCACGCTCGATGTCCATCCGGTCGAGATACTGGGCGCGCATCTGCCGCTGGTCGACCACACCGGTGAGCTGGAGCATCCGGTCGGCGAGCGTGGACTTGCCGTGGTCGATGTGCGCGATGATGCAGAAATTGCGGATCAGAGCCGGGTCGGTTCGGCTCGGCTCGGGCACGTTGGTAGGAGTCGCGGGCACGCAGGGTTCTCGTCTCGGGCGATGTTCAGAACGGATACGTAGGCTCCATGGTCCCATGACTGCGGGCCGGTGCTCGGTTTGGGCGGTGCGGAGAGCGGCTGATACCGTGGATAGCTGTGTCTCGTGTGCCCTCTCAGCTACGTGGCACGTCCTCAAGAAACATCGAACCTGTAAAGGCTCTTTCGTGGCGAACATCAAGTCCCAGATCAAGCGGAACAAGACCAACGAGAAGGCGCGCCTGCGCAACAAGGCCGTCAAGTCGTCGCTCAAGACCGCGATCCGCAAGGCCCGTGAGGCTGTCGCCGCCGGCGACCTCGAGAAGGCCACTGTGGCCGCTCGTGCCGCTTCGCGTCAGCTCGACAAGGCTGTCTCGAAGGGTGTCATCCACAAGAACGCCGCCGCCAACAAGAAGTCGGCGCTGGCCACCAAGGTTGCCTCCCTCCAGGGCTGAGCTCTGATGTAACCGGCCGGACGGGACCCAGCGGGCCCTCTCATCCGCTCCCACCCGGCCACCCCGGCTCGTACGCGAGACGCGTTCGCCACGCGTGTACGAGCCCACCCGAGCACCACGTCGAAGGCCCCGTCGCCCTCCTTCCCCAGGAGGCCGCCGGGGCCTTCGCCGTGCGCGGGCGGCCGGGGTCAGCCGCGGCGCATGCGGGCCGCGCGGGCGATCGTCACGACGGCCTTCTCCAGGGCGTACTCGGGATCGTCGCCACCGCCCTTCACGCCCGCGTCCGCCTCCGCGACCGCGCGCAGGGCGACGGCGACGCCGTCGGGGGTCCAGCCGCGCATCTGCTGGCGGACGCGGTCGATCTTCCAGGGCGGCATGCCCAGCTCACGGGCGAGGTCGGCCGGGCGGCCGCCCCGGGCGGAGGAGAGCTTGCCGATCGCCCGGACGCCCTGGGCCAGCGCGCTGGTGATCAGGACGGGCGCGACACCCGTCGAGAGGGACCAGCGCAGGGCCTCCAGGGCCTCCGCCGCGCGCCCCTCGACGGCGCGGTCCGCGACCGTGAAGGACGATGCCTCGGCGCGGCCCGTGTAGTAGCGCCCGACGATCGCCTCGTCGATCGTGCCGTCGACGTCCGCCGTCAACTGGGCCACCGCGGAGGCCAGCTCCCGCAGATCGCTGCCGATCGCGTCGACCAGCGCCTGGCACGCCTCCGGCGTGGCCGAGCGACCGAGCGACCGGAACTCCTGCCGCACGAAGGTCAGCCGCTCCGCCGGCTTCGTCGTCTTCGGGCAGGCCACCTCCCGCGCCCCCGCCTTGCGGGCCGCGTCCAGGAGTCCCTTGCCCTTGGCGCCGCCGGCGTGCAGCAGCACCAGGCTGATCTCCTCGACGGGCGCGTCCAGGTACGCCTTGATGTCCTTGATCGTCTCCGCCGAGAGGTCCTGCGCGTTCCGCACGACCAGGACCTTCCGCTCGGCGAAGAGCGAGGGGCTGGTCAGCTCCGCCAGCGAACCGGGCTGGAGCTGTTCGGGGGCGAGGTCGCGGACGTCCGTGTCGGCGTCGGCGGCGCGGGCCGCCGTCACCACCTCGCGGACCGCGCGGTCGAGCAGGAGGTCCTCCTGGCCCACGGCGAGCGTGACGGGGGCGAGGAGGTCGTCGGTGGAAGTCTTTCTGGTGGCCATCGCGCTCCAGCATCCCACGGGCCACCGACACTCCGGCCATCGTCGAGAATGTGCACGTGAGCGATGTGAGACACGTACTGGTCCTCCCCGATCGCGACGCGGCCGAGGAGGTGGCCGAGGAGCTGCCCGACCGCTTCGGCGTCACCGAGGAGCCGCAGCTCGTGCGGGACGCCCTGGCGGGCGAGGACGATGCCGAGGACGCCCAGTGGCTGGTGGTGGTCGAGGACCCGGACGCCCGGCTGGACCCGGCGGCCTTGGACGAGCTGGCCGCCGCGTACGAGGGCTGGCTGGAGAAGCCGTAGAGAGCCGTCCCCGCCGGGCCGGCGGGGGCGGCTCACGGCGTCAGGCCGGACGCGTCGCCTTCGGCACGATCTGGACGTCCAGGTCGATCGTGATGCTGGAGCCGACCGCCGCGATCCCGCGCGCGAGCAGCGTCTGCCAGGTCAGCGTGAAGTCCTCGCGGTGGAGTTCGGTGGTCGCCCGGCAGGCGCACCGGGTCTCGCCCTGGAGGCCGCTACCGAGGCCCAGGTACTGCGTGTCGAGGGTGACCGTGCGGCTGACGCCGTGCAGGGTGAGCCCGCCGGTGACGGCCCAGCGGCTGCCGCCCTTGTGGACGAAGCGCTCGCTGAAGAACTCCATCGTCGGGTAGGCGCCGACGTCGAGGAAGTCGCCGGAGCGCAGATGGTCGTCGCGCATCCGCACACCGGTGTCGATGGAGGCGGCGTCGATCACGACGTGCATGGCGGACCGCTCCATGCGCTCCGCGATGCGGACGGCGCCGGCGAAGCTGTTGAAGCGGCCGTGGATCCGTGCGAGGCCGATGTGCCGGGCGGTGAAGCCGATCTGGGAGTGCATCGGGTCGATCTCCCAGTCGCCCGGCTCGGGCAGCGGCGGCTGCGGGGCGATCTGGAGCAGGACGTCGCCGAGACCCGCGTGCGCGTTCTCGGTGACGAGGGCGTTGCCGTGGTACGGGGCGTAGCCCTCCGCCGTGACCGCGAGCCGGTACTCCCCGGCCGGCACGGTCGCGAGGACGCTGCCGTACGGGTCGGTCTCCCCGGCGAGGACCTTGCGGCCCGCGGTGTCGCTGAGCACGAACTCGGCCTGGCGGACCGGCTCGCTGACGGGGTCGAGGACCCGGCAGCTCAGGACGCCGGCCGACCGCGGTACCGGAAGTCCCGCCAGCGGGCCGCCCCGGGGCGCTCGCGGGCCGCGCTTACCGAACAGACCGAACACGTTTCCCTTACCCCCGGACAGACCGCTGACGTTCTCGCTTCGACGAAGACGCATTCGATCACTGTTGCGGCGTTCGAGGCAAACGATGCAAGTGTTACCGGAGGTCCGAATTGAGGACCTCGATGACGTCCGCTCGGCTCCCCTCACGGCGGGGACGACACCTGGGAGGCCCCCTGGGAGGCGACCGGCGTCCGTTCCGGCAGTTCCCGCAGGCGCGGCAGCGGTGACGGCAGCACCCACAGCACCGCGAACACCGCGCCCACGGTCGCCATCCACAGCGTGGGCCGCACTCCGAGGCCGGCGCCGAGCAGACCTCCGGCGAGCGCGCCGACCGGACGGAAGCCGTGGTTCAGCGTCCGGAACGCCCCCATCACCCGGGACCGGATGGCGTCGGGTATCAGCGCCATCTGGAACGAGCCGGCCGCGACGTCGACCACCATCACACCGACGCAGGACAGGAATTCGGCGAAGAACAGCAGCCCGATCACCAGCGGGAGCGGGCCGTCGGCGAGGGGTATCAGGACCAGCGGGAGCGTGAAGCCGAGGTATCCGGCCACAAGGGACGGGCCGATGCCGATCCGCCGGACGACGGCTCCGCTCGCCGCCGCGCCGATCAGTCCGCCGACGGCGCCGGCCGCGAGCACCGCGCCCAGCACACCGGCGCTCAGGCCGAGTTCGGTCGTCGCGTAGAGGACGAAGAGGGTGTGGAACATGTAGTTGAAGAACTGGACGGTGCCGGCCGAGGCGAACAGCGCGCGCATCGACGCGTCCTTGAGCAGCCAGCGCAGGCCCTCGGTGAAGTGCCCCTTCTCGACCGGGGCGGGCGCCGGTTCCACGGGGTCGATCCGCGCCAGGTACCCGGCCGAGACCAGGTAGCTGAGCGCGTCCGCGAGCAGCGCGAAGGGCGCGGTGAGGACCTGCACGAGCACGCCGCCGATCCCCGGGCCCGCCAGCCAGGACATCGAACGGCTGCCGTTGACGAGGGAGTTGGCCTGCACGTACCGCTCGGTGGGGACGAGCGACACGAGCAGCGTGGTGTTGCACGCCTCGAACAGCACGCTCAGCGCCCCCACCCCGAAGGCCACCACGTACAACTGGCCGAGCGTCAGCAGGTCCAGGAGGTACGCGGCCGGGAGGGTCAGCAGCAGCGCCGCCCGGCCGAGGTCAGCCGCGATCATCGCCCGTCTCCTGCGGGCCTGACGGTCGGCCCAGGCGCCGAGCGGCAGGTTGAGCAGCAGCGCGGGCAGCAGCTCGGCCGTCTTCAGCCAGCCCATCTCGGCGGCGTCGGCCCCGAGGACGAGCACGGCGGCGAGCGGGAGCGCCATGAGCGAGATCTGGTCCCCGACGAGGGAGATCGTCTGGCCGGTCCAGTACCGCCGGAAGGGCCGCTCGCGGAGCAACGAGGGTATGCGGGTGGTGATCGCCATGGTCACCGGTCCTCGTCGTCGGTGGGGTCGGTGCCGGGCGCGCCCTCGGGGAACTCCCGGTCCAGGTACGCGATGCGCAGGATGCTGACCGGCCTGGCGCCGTCGGGCCGGCGGGCCGGGTCGAGGTCCCGGTCCTCGTAGGGCCGCAGGAGTTCCTCGATCCGCCGGCCGAGGTCGGAGAGCTCCTCGGGGGTGAGGTGCACGAGCGTGTCACCGAACTGCTCGGCCTCCTGCCACTCGGCGGGGAGGGTGTGCCGGTTCTCCACGGCCCGCAGGACCCGCTGGAAGTACAGCTCGATCGCGGCCCCGCTGAGCGCGTTCGCCGCCTCGGCTACGGCGGCGTCCTCGCTGTGGTCGGGCCACTCCGTGAACTGGGCCGTCGCGCGCCACGGCTTCTCCCGCCCTTTGCCGCCCGGCGCCTGCTCGACCAGCCCGTACTTGGCGAGTATCCGCAGGTGGTACGAGCAGCTCGCGACGGACTCGCCGGTGAGCTCGGCCGCCTGGGTGGCGGTGAAGGGCCCGCTGCGCCGCAGCAGACCCACGAGGGTCATCCGCGTCGGATGGGCGTAGGCGCGCAGGGCGCGGGGGTCGGTGAGCCGGATGCTGCGGGGCTGCTCGCTCATGATGTAAACATATCTTTAGAAAGACTCCTTTACAAGGATTGCTATGCAGACGCTTCCTCAGGGGAGCGCCACGTCGAGGCTGTGCGCCGCGAGTCCCGCGCCCGCGCCCGTCACCGCGATCGCCCCGTCCCGGTCCGTGCTCAGCACCCGCGCGCCCCCGGCCCGCAGTGCCCCGACCGTCAGCGGCGAGGGATGCCCGTACGGATTGTCCCGTCCCGCCGAGACCAGGGCCAGCCTCGGCCGCACCGCCCGTATCAGCTCCGGGTCCTGGTGGGCCGAACCGTGGTGGGCGACCTTGAGCACGTCCACCGGCGGCAGCTCCGGCCAGGCCCGCAACAGGCCCCGCTGGGCCGGTGGTTCGAGGTCGCCGAGCAGCAGCAGGCTCACCCCTCCGGCGGCCCGGACGAGCAGCGTGACGCTGGCGTCGTTGGGACCCGCCTCCACCGGCCACCCGACGCCGGGGCGGCTCCTCGGCCACAGCACCCGCCACTCCAGCGAACCGAGCACACGCCGCTCCCCCGCCTCCGCCCGCACCAGCGGCACCCCGGCCGCGAGCGCCGTCCGCCGCACGAACGCCGCCTGCTCCGGCGGCTCGTCCAGCCCCGTCGTCTGGATCGCGCCCACCGCCCGCCCGCGCAGCACCCCCGGCAGCCCGGCCACATGGTCCGCGTGGAAATGGGTGAGCACCAGGAGTGGGATCCGGCGCACCCCGAGATCCCGCAGGCACCGGTCGACGGGCGCCGGGTCCGGCCCGGCGTCCACCACCACGGCGGTGTCCCCGCCGGCCGACAGGACCGTGGCATCGCCCTGACCGACCTGGCACATCGCGAACACCCAGCCCGGCGGCGGCCAGCTCGTGATCAGCCGGACCAGCGGAGGCGGCCGCACCACCGCCAGGAACAGCAGCACCGCGCAGCCCGCACCGATCCACCGCCGTGCCGGCAGCCGCCACGCGGCGAGCACCACAAGACCGGACAGCAACGCCAGCAGCACACCGCCCCACCAGCCGCCCGGCCAGGCCGTCTGCGCCCCGGGCAGCTCCGCTCCCGTCCGGGCCACCTTCGCGATCCACCCGGCGGGCAGACCCGCGACCCGTGCCACCACCTCGGCCGCCCCGGGCCACACGGGCGCGAGACCCAGCGCGGCGAACCCGAGCACCGTCGCCGGGGCCACCGCCGGCTCCGCGAGCAGGTTGGCGGGAACCGCCACCAGACTCACCCGCGCCGCGAAGACCGCCACGACGGGCGCGCACACCGCCTGCGCGGCCAGCGTCGCCCCCAGCGCCTCGGCGATCCTCCCGGGCACCCCCCGCCGCCGCAGCGCCTCGCTCCAGCGCGGGGCGACCGTGAGCAGCGCCCCCGTGGCCAGGACCGAGAGCAGGAATCCATAACTGCGCGCCAGCCAGGGGTCGTAGAGCACGAGGATCAGCACCACGGCCGCGAGCGCCGGGATCAGCGAGCGGCGCCGGCCGGTCGCGATGGCGATCAGCGTGACGAGTCCGCACGCCGCCGCCCGCAGCACACTCGGGTCCGGACGGCACACGACGACGAACGCGAGCGTCAGCCCTCCTCCGGCGAGCGCCGTCGCCCGCAGCGGAATGCCCAGCCGGGGGGCGAGCCCGCCCCGCTCGACCCGCTGGGCGGTGCCGGGCCTGCCGATGAGGAGCAGCAGCACGACCGTCAGATTGGAACCGGACACGGCCAGCAGGTGAGACAGGTCGGTGGCCTCGAACGCCTCCTTCAGCTCGGGTCCGATCCGCGAGGTGTCGCCCACGACGAGACCCGGCAGCAGCGCCCGGGCGTCCGACGGCAGGCCGTCCGTCGCCCGCCGCAGCCCGGCCCGCAGCTCCCCGGCCCTGCGCTGGAGCGCGCTCGGCCGATTGGTGACGCGGGGCGGTCCGCCGCCGTCGGCCCGGAGGATCGCGGCGAAGACGTCGCCGGACCGCGCCGGCGCGAGCCGCCCCCGCACACCGATCCGGGTCGAGGGAAGCAGCGTCAGCCACTCCTGCCGGCCCTCCCGCGCGGGCACCAGGACCAGGACCGGCGCCCTGGTCCGGTGCACGGAGCCGTCCCGCCCTTCGACCCTGGTCACCTCACCCGTCACCACGACGAGGGCGGGCGCCGACCGACCGCCGTTCGCCCCGGGCCGGGGCCGGGTGAGCCGGGGATCGGCCGTGACCGTCACCTCCGCCTCCACCCGGCCGTCGACGGCGGCGAGTTCGGGCACCGGGCCGCGCCGCAGGTCGGCCGCGTGCAGACCACCGGACGCGGCACCCGCGGCGGCGCAGAGCAGCACTCCGGCGGCGGCGGTCGCCCGCAGTCCCCGCCGCGCGGCCGGCACCAGCAGCAGCGCCGCCCCGGCCAGGCAGAGCAGCACGCCCGCGACCGTCCACCACCCCGCGACACCCACGGCGAGCGCCGTGCCGCCCCATGCGGCGAGGGCCGGCGGGACCAGCCGGAGATCGGCCGGACCCTCGTCCCCCGGGACCGTCGGGCGCACCTCCTCGCTCATGGCCGGACCAGCGGCGCGAGGTCCGCGAACCGGCGCTCGCCGATCCCGTCGACGTCCCGCAGTTCGGCGACCGAGCGGAATCCACCGTGCCGGGCCCGGTGTTCGACGATGTGCCGGGCGAGGACCGGGCCGACCCCGGGCAGCGCGTCGAGCTGTTCCACGCTGGCCGTGTTGAGGCTCAGCGGGCTCGTCGGACTCGGTGACCCCAATCCGGCACCGGACCCCGCACCGGACCCCGCTCCTGCCCCCGGGCCGACCGCTCCCCCGGCCCCCGCGCCGCCGGCCGCCGCCGGGAGCCCGACCAGGACCTGCTCGCCGTCCTGAAGGACCCGCGCCCGGTTGAGGCCGGTCAGGTCCGTGCCCGGCCGGATGCCACCGGCCGCGCGCAGGGCGTCGGCGACACGGGACCCGGCGGGCAGGGTGAACACCCCGGGCCGGCGCACCTTGCCCCCGACGTCCACCACGACCACCGCGCCCGCGCCCGTGCCCGCGCCCGCCGTCGGACCCGTCCCGGCCCCGGCCCCGGCCCCTGTCCCCACCGGCGCGGGGGACGGGCGCTGCGGGACCGAGGGCGCAGGCCCGGGCAGCGGGCGGGCCGCCGCCACCACCTCGGGCGCCCTGACCTGCTGGGGTCGGCCCGTCCAGAAGGAGGCCCCCGCGACACCGGCGCCCACGACCAGGACGACGGTGAGCGCGGCCAGCGAACGGCGCTCCAGGCCGCACCGGGACTGGACCCACAGCGGCAGCCTCTCGCGCACCGCGAGCCGTAACCGCTCCGTTCGTCGCACGGGCGGCTCCGGTCCCGCCCGCTCCCCCACGAGAAACCCGGGACGCTCCGGAGGCTCTGGGGGGTTCGGGGCCTGGGCCGGGGCGGGCGGTGCCGGAGGCGGCGACGGCGGGAACAGCGCCTCGCCCCGCCGCCGTACCGTCTCCGAGGCCGTCCGTACCGCCCCAGCCGTCCCGACCGGCCGGGGCCTCCGGGTGCGGCGCCGCGTGGCACGGCCGTCCGATCCCGGTGCCCGGCCGGGGCCGCTGGTCGCCGTGGTGCCACGGCCTGATCCGATGTGTGTGCGAAGAGTCATGGATCCGACGGTAGGCAGGTTCGCCGGAATCCGCTGAGACCCCCCAAATGCGGTGGACAACCGCCCAGTTGTGGATAACTCCATCACCCGAACGGGGGATCGCGCACGGTCAGCGGGGCGAGATGACCACCGCGAGCAGGCCCGGCCCGGTGTGGGCGCCGATGACCGCGCCGACCTCGGTGACCTGGAGGTCCTCCAGGGTCGGCAGGCGCTCCCGGAGCCGCTCGGCCAGGACGGCGGCCCGGTCGGGTGCGCAGAGGTGGTGCACGGCGACGTCGACGGGACCGGTCCCGGCCTGCTCGACCGCGATCTCCTCCAGCCGCGCGATCGCCTTCGACGCCGTCCGCACCTTCTCCCTCAGTTCGATCCGCCCGCCGTCGAGTTGGAGCAACGGCTTCACGGCCAGCGCGGATCCCAGGAGCGCCTGCGCGGCCCCGATGCGCCCGCCGCGGCGCAGATAGTCGAGCGTGTCGACGTAGAAGAAGGCGGAGGTGTTCGCGGCCCGCTTCTCGGCGGCCGCGGCGACCTCGTCGAGCGAGCCGCCCGCCTCGGCGACCTCGGCCGCCGCGAGGGCGCAGAAGCCGAGGGCCATCCCCACCATCCGCGTGTCGACGACCCGCACGGGCACGGGCGCGTCCTGGGCGGCGAGCAGGGCGGCGTCGTAGGTGCCGGAGACCTCGGCGGACAGGTGGAGCGAGACGATGCCGCGGGCTCCGGCCTCCGCGGCGGCGCGGTAGGCCGCGGCGAAGACCTCGGGCGCGGGCCGCGAGGTCGTCACCGAGCGCCGCTTCTGGAGCGCTTCCGCGAGCGAGCGGGCCGAGATCTCGGTGCCCTCCTCCAGCGCGCGGTCCCCGATGACGACGGTGAGCGGCACGGCGGTGATGGCGTGCCGCTCCATCGTCTGGGCTGGCAGGTAGGCCGTGGAATCGGTGACGATCGCGACATGCCGGGACATGAGCGGGAGGTTACCCGCCGATGCCGCCGTTCGGCAGCCCGGCCCCCGTCAGGACACCCTCGCGCGAGGCCGCGCCCTCTCCCGCACGGCGCTCACGCCTCGACCGGTCCTCGGCCGGCGGGGCCTCAGGTGGTGGTCTCCGGGCGCGTCGACTTCTCCCACGGATACGCCGTCCTGCGCGGATCGGGACCGGTGATGGCCTGCGGCTGCTGCTCGGGACCGGGCGCGGGCGCCGCGGCCTCCGATCCCGGCCGGGCCGCTCCCGGCTGCCGGGCACCCGTGGCCTCACCCGCGGTGTCGGTGTGGGTCCAGTGGCGCAGGGCGCCCGCCTCCATGTCGATCTGGGCGCTCAGCGAGGAGAGCTCGTCCTCGGCGAACTGACGGGCCCGGTCGCGGGCCGCGAAGCGCAGCGCGTCGGCGGAGTGGGTGATCTGCTCGGTGCGCCGGCGGAGATCGGGCAGTTGCCCGGCGACATGCGCCCGGTCCGGCTCGCGCTCCAGCCGCTTGAGGTCCTCGTCCAGCTCCCGCCCGTGGGCGCTCAGCCGGTGGAAGAGGTCCAGGGACTCCCTCAGGGACGCGTCCTCGGCCACGCCCGCCTGCAACGCGTCCTGGGTGGCGCGCATGGAGGTGCGCAGCGAGAGCCGGAGTTGGGCCAGTTCGCCCGCGACGCCGGTCTGGCCGAAGCTCTTGGCCCGCAGGGTGGTGTCCTCCACCGTGCGCTTGGCCTGGTCGATCGTGCGGTCGACCCCGCGCTTGGCAGCCTTGGCCACCTTCACCGTGGCATAGACCCCGAGCGCCACGAAGGCGACGAAGAGCAATGCCAAGATCGTGATCAAGGCTTCCATGTGGCTCGCCCCTCCGGCCTCGATTGTGGTTCTTCCACGGTAAACGGAAGGGGCAGGCTGACGGTTCCAAGGGAACCCCCAACCTGCCCCCAGCCTCCCCCTAGGGGATGCCGTCAGTCGTCAGCCGGCGACGATGTTGACCAGCTTCGGCGCCCGGACGATCACCTTGCGGATCTCCGCGCCGCCCAGGGCGGCGACGACGGCCGGGTCGGCGAGCGCCAGCGTCTCCAGCTCCGCGTCGGTGATCGACGGGGAGACCTCCAGGCGCGCCTTGACCTTGCCCTTGATCTGCACGACGCAGGTCACGGTCTCGTCGACGACGTAGGCCGGGTCGGCGACCGGGAAGTCCTGGTGGACGACCGAGTCGGTGTGGCCCAGGCGGTGCCACAGCTCCTCCGCGATGTGCGGGGCCAGCGGGGCGACCAGCAGCACCAGCCGCTCGGCGACCTGCCGGGACACCGGGCCACCGGACTTGGTCAGGTGGTTGTTCAGCTCGGTGATCTTGGCGATGGCAGTGTTGAAGCGCATCGCGACCATGTCCTGGGAGACCCCGTCGATGGCCTTGTGCAGGGCGCGCAGGGTGTCCTCGTCGGCCGGCTCGTCGACGACCGTGACCTCACCGGTCGTCTCGTCGACGATGTTGCGCCACAGCCGCTGCAGCAGCCGGTACTGGCCCACGACAGCGCGGGTGTCCCAGGGACGGGAGACGTCCAGGGGGCCCATGGCCATCTCGTACAGGCGCAGCGTGTCGGCACCGTACTCAGAGCAGATCTCGTCCGGGGTGACCGCGTTCTTCAGGGACTTGCCCATCTTGCCCAGGACGCGGCTGACCTTCTCGCCCTGGTACCAGAAGGCGCCGTCCCGCTCCTCGACCTCGGCGGCCGGGACGGCGATGCCGCGGGAGTCCCGGTAGACGAATGCCTGGATCATGCCCTGGTTGTACAGCTTGTGGAACGGCTCGGCCGAGGAGACGTGCCCCAGGTCGAACAGGACCTTGGACCAGAAGCGCGCGTACAGCAGGTGCAGCACGGCGTGCTCGGCACCGCCCACGTACAGGTCGACGCCACCGGTGGGCATGCCCTCGCGCGGGCCCATCCAGTACTGCTCGATCGCCGGGTCGACCAGCTTCTGATCGTTGTGCGGGTCCAGGTAGCGCAGCTCGTACCAGCAGGAACCGGCCCAGTTGGGCATGGTGTTGGTCTCGCGGCGGTACTTCTTGGGGCCGTCGCCCAGGTCCAGGGTGACGTTGACCCAGTCCTCGTTGCGGGACAGCGGGGTCTCCGGCTGGGTGTCCGCGTCGTCCGGGTCGAAGGTGCGCGGCGAGTAGTCGTCGACCTCCGGCAGCTCCAGCGGCAGCATCGACTCGGGCAGCGCGTGGGCGACGCCGTCCTCGTCGTAGACGATCGGGAAGGGCTCGCCCCAGTAGCGCTGGCGGCTGAACAGCCAGTCGCGCAGGCGGAAGTTGACGGTGCCCTCGCCGATGCCGCGGTCGGCCAGCCAGGCGGTGATCCGCTCCTTGGCCTCGACGACGCCCAGGCCGTCCAGGGAGATCTCCCCGTTGGCGGAGTTGATCAGCTTGGCCTCGTAGGAGGAGAAGGCGTCGTCCCAGGTGGCCGGGTCGGTGCCGCGGTCGTCGCTGGGCTCCACGACGCAGCGCATGGGCAGCTCGAAGGCGCGGGCGAAGGCGAAGTCGCGGCTGTCGTGCGCCGGGACGGCCATGATCGCGCCGGTGCCGTAGCCCATCAGGACGTAGTCGGCGATGAAGACGGGGACCTGCTCGCCGCTGACCGGGTTGGTCGCGTACGCGCCGGTGAAGACGCCGGTCTTCTCCTTGGCCTCGGCCTGCCGCTCGACGTCCGACTTGGAGGCGGCCTGCTTGCGGTAGGCGTCGACGGCCTCGGCGGGGGTGGCGTGACCGCCGGTCCACACCTCGTGGGTGCCCTCGGGCCACGCGGCCGGGACGATCCTCTCGACCAGGTCGTGCTCGGGGGCCAGCACCATGTAGGTGGCGCCGAACAGGGTGTCCTGGCGGGTGGTGAAGACGGTGATGGCTCCGGCGTCGCCGACCTGGAAGTCGACGCGGGCGCCCTCGGAGCGGCCGATCCAGTTGCGCTGCTGCAGCTTGATGGCCTCGGGCCAGTCCAGCGCGTCCAGGTCGTCCAGCAGGCGGTCCGCGTAGGCGGTGATGCGCATGTTCCACTGGCGCAGCTTGGCCTTGAAGACGGGGAAGTTGCCGCGCTCGGATCGGCCGTCGGCGGTGACCTCCTCGTTGGCCAGGACGGTGCCCAGGCCGGGGCACCAGTTGACCGGGGCGTCGGAGGCGTACGCCAGGCGGTACTCGCCCAGGACGTCGGCGCGCTCGACGGCGCTCAGGGCGCCCCAGGGGCGGCCCCCGGGGACCTCACGGGTGCCGTTCTCGAACTGCTCGACCAGCTCGGCGATCGGGCGGGCCTTCTTCGCCTCGGTGTCGTACCAGGAGTTGAAGATCTGCAGGAAGATCCACTGGGTCCACTTGTAGTAGTCCGGGTCGATCGTGGCGAACGACCGGCGCTTGTCGTGGCCCAGGCCCAGCCGGCGGAGCTGGACCTTCATGTTCTCCATGTTGGCCTCGGTGGACACGCGCGGGTGCGTGCCGGTCTGCACGGCGTACTGCTCGGCCGGCAGGCCGAAGGCGTCGAAGCCCAGGGTGTGCAGGACGTTGTGCCCGGTCATGCGCGCGTGGCGGGCGAAGACGTCGGTGGCGATGTAGCCCAGCGGGTGACCGACGTGGAGACCCGCACCGGACGGGTACGGGAACATGTCCATGATGAACTTCTTGGGGCGGGCCGCCACGGCCGCGTCCCCGGCCAGGTCACCGGTGGGGTTCGGGGCCTCGTAGGTGCCCTCGGCGTCCCAGGCGTCCTGCCAGCGTGCCTCGATGTCGGCGGCCACGGCCGCCGTGTAGCGATGCGGGGCCGCCGTCTCGGCAGCCGTGTTGATCTCGGTCATGATCCTTGAAGCTCCATCGATCGTCTCTGCCCACTGCCGGCCAGTGCCACGAAATGAAAAATCCCCTCGCACAGGAGGGGACGCCGCGCCGATGCCGACCGGATCTTCATCCGTCGGGACTGATCAGCGCGGCTCGCTAAGCAGAAGGCGTACGGCACGCATGGCGTCAGGGTACCGCAGGGCCCGAGCGGGCCGCACCGACGTTCCGGGGGGTGACACACGACGAAGCGGGCCGTCCGATCCGGACGACCCGCTTCTCTTCTGTGGAGCTAAGGAGAATTGAACTCCTGACCTCTTGCATGCCATGCAAGCGCTCTACCAACTGAGCTATAGCCCCTTGCGAGGGATGAGACTACCGCAGAAGCGGTGCGAACCAACCCGTCCGGGCGGCCCGCTTCCCTTCTGTGGAGCTAAGGAGAATTGAACTCCTGACCTCTTGCATGCCATGCAAGCGCTCTACCAACTGAGCTATAGCCCCTTGTCGCTCACCGCTCCAGCGACTGGCGCGGCGACGGACAGAACAGTAACCGGCGGCCCGACGGTTCTCCAAATCCGTTTCTCCGGAGGCCCGCGTCCGGCCGGGTAGGGTCGCCGACTGTGTCCGTCTCCGTAGCCCCTTCCTCAGGCTCCCCCTCCCGCGGCCGGCCGCTCGCCCTCGCCGCGGCCGTCTGCCTGCTCTCGTTCACGGCCTTCTGGGTGGCCCAGCGCCTCGCGCACGTGAACATGCTCGACGTGATGGTCTACCGGGCGGAGGCCGAGACGCTGCGGGCCGGAGGCGACCTCTACGCGATGCGCGCCACCTCGGCGAACCTCGCGATGACCTACCCGCCGATCGCGGCCGTCCTGTTCCTGCCGCTGACCCTGGTGAGCGTCCCTGTGATGCGGACGCTCTCCACCGCCGGGAACCTGCTCCTCGTGATCGCGCTGGTCCAGTTGTCCCTCCCGCTCGTGCGCCCGGCGCTGTCCCGCGGCGCGGCGCGGGCCGATCTGTGGCGTACGACCCTGTGGGTCGCCGCGGTCGTGGTCTGGTGCGAGCCGGTGTGGACGACGCTGCGGTACGGGCAGATCAACCTGCTGGTCGCGGTGGCGGTGCTCTGGGACCTCACCCGTCGCGAGGGGAGCCGCTGGGCCGGCCTGGGCATCGGGCTCGCCACCGCGGTGAAGCTCACCCCGGGCCTCTTCATGGTCCTGCTGTTCGCCGCCGGCCTGCTGCTGTGGCGCCGGGACCGGACCCTCAACCAGTGGCTGCGGACGGCGCTGACGGCGACCGGGACCTTCCTGGCGGCCACGCTGGCGATGGCACTGGCCCTGCCCGCCGACTCGAAGACGTTCTGGACCCGGACCCTGTTCGAGACGGGCCGGGTCGGCCACACGGAGGAGACCGCGAACCAGTCCCTCAGCGGCGTCCTCGCCCGGCTGATGCACACCGACGCGCCGGGCCTGTGGTGGGTGGCGACCGCGGCGCTGCTCGGCGGCGCGGCGATGGTGCTGGCGGTACGGGCCGCGATCCGGGGCGACAAGGCGGTGGCCGTGACCGTCACCGCGTTCACGGCGCTGATGATCAGCCCGATCTCCTGGTCCCATCACTGGGTGTGGTGCGTGCCGCTGCTGATCCTGCTGTACGACCGCTCCACGCGCGCGTGGCCGGTGACGGGAGCCGTGGCACTGGCCTTCGCCTCGTTCGCGCTGTGGTGGGTGCCGCACGACCCGGGCCGCCCCGAACTCGACCAGAACGCCGGTCAGATGCTGCTCTCGGCGGTCTATCCGCTGACGGCGACCGCGGTCTTCGCCGGCTACGCGCTGGCGGTGTGGCGGACGCGGACGCCCCGGACCGTCACCGACCGCGCCACCGGGTCGGAGGCCGTCGGGCGGGAGCCGCAGGCCGGCCGGGAGGCTCAGGCCGTCGCGAAGGAATAGAACCGCTTCAGGGTGCAGTGCTCGTCGAGGAGCCGGCCGTAGATCGGCTCCCCTTCGAGTTCACGGTAGGTCTCGATGGGGTCGCCTTTTATGATCAGCGCCCGCGCGCACTCCTCGCACCAGTACTGGAACTCCGGGTTGACCGGGTCCATGTCGCGCACGATGGGCGTGCCGCTGCCGCACCAGTCGCACTTCCGCCTGTGCGCACCCATCACTCGGCTCCACACGGGCGCGGGGAACGGTCGAGCCGGGCCCGTGGCACGGGGGCGGCATCCGAGACGGCATCGGCTGCGGTCTCCTCGGCACCGTCCACGGCCATGCGAGCTCCCTCCCGTCCGGACCGACGTCCCCTCCGGCGGTCCGATTCTGCCATGGCCTCGCAAGAGCGTCAGCGTCGTCGGCGGAGTGACGAGCTCAGGTGCTCGGGAAACGACGAATCCCGCCCCCACTGGGGACGGGATCCGGTGACTGTGGAGCTAAGGAGAATTGAACTCCTGACCTCTTGCATGCCATGCAAGCGCTCTACCAACTGAGCTATAGCCCCTCGTGTTCTTCGCGCTCCGCGCTGCGAACAAGAAGAACTTTAGCCTGGGACCTGCCGGAAAGTGAAATCGGCCTCCGGCAGGCCGCCGGCGGGGCTCAGTCGTCGTCGCCGAGGACCGGCTCGGGCAGCGTGCCGGCGTTGTGCTCCATGAGACGCCAGCCGCGCGCCCCCTCGCCGAGCACGGACCAGCAGCAGTTCGAGAGCCCGCCCAGGCTCTCCCAGTGGCGCGCGTCCAGGTCGAGCAGCCGGCCGATGGTGGTGCGGATGGTGCCGCCGTGGCTGACCACGACCAGCGTGCCGTCCGCGGGCAGCTTCTCGGCGTGTGCCAGGACCACCGGGGCGGCCCGGTCGGCCACCTCGGTCTCCAGCTCGCCGCCGCCCCGGCGCACCGGCTCGCCGCGCTTCCAGGCGGCGTACTGCTCGCCGAACCGCGCGGTGATCTCGTCGTGGGTCAGCCCCTGCCACTCCCCCGCGTACGTCTCGCGCAGGGCGGAGTCGTGCGCGACGGCGTGGCCGGTGAGCGCGGAGAGCTCGGCGGCCGTGGCCGCCGCCCGCTTGAGATCGGAGGAGACGATGGCGTCCGGCTTCAGCGCGGCGAGCAGACGGGCGGCCCGGCGCGCCTGGGCGACGCCGGTCTCGGTCAGCTCGATGTCCGTGGAGCCCTGGAAGCGGCGCTCCAGGTTCCAGGAGGTCTGGCCGTGGCGCCACAGCACGATGCGGCGGCCCGTGCCGCCCTTGCCGCTGGTCAGCTCAGCTCACCGTCCGCTCCGTCGGCGCCCATCAGGCGCGCGTGCTCCTGCGCCTTGCCGCGCGTCTTCTGAGCGTCCTCGGGCAGCGGAAGCTCGGGGCAGTCCTTCCACAGCCGCTCGAGGGCGTAGAAGACACGCTCCTCGCTGTGCTGGACGTGGATCACGATGTCGACGTAGTCGAGGAGGATCCAGCGGGCGTCGCGGTCGCCCTCGCGGCGCACCGGCTTGGCGCCGAGCTCCTTGAGGAGCCGCTCCTCGATCTCGTCGACGATCGACTTGACCTGGCGGTCGTTGGGCGCGGAGGCGAGCAGGAAGGCGTCGGTGATCGACAGCACGTCGCTGACGTCGTACGCGATGATGTCGTGCGCGAGCCGGTCGGCCGCCGCCTGGGCGGCGGTGCTGACAAGCTCGATGGAGCGGTCCGTGGCGGTCACAAGCAGGCTTTCGTCGGCGGTCAGAGACACCTCAAGGGTCTCATGTACCGCCGACGGCCCCGAAAAGGATTATCGGAGGGTCACCGTTTGCCGCCGGGGATCTTGTAATCCTGGCCCAGGACGACGGTGACCTCGGCGTTTCCGACGGGCTTGCCCTTGGTGACGGAGCCGGCCGGGAGGCCCAGGGTCTTGGCGACCTCCGAGGCGGTCGCCTTGTGGGCGTCGTCGCCGTAGACGACCTCGGACTTTTCCTCGGTACCGGTCCTGGTGCCGCCGACTACGGCGTAGCCGCCGTTGATCAGGACCACGCGGGCCGCCTCGGTGGCGTCCTCGCCGGTGGCGTCGCGGATCGCGACCCGGGTCGCCGCACCCTGCTCGGGGGCGCTGACCTTGCCGCCGAGGATGTCCTTGACCACGCTGTCGCCGGTGGCCTCGCTGAGCGAGCCGTCGGGCTCGACGGGCAGCAGGGCCGTCTTGTAGTCGCCGACCTTGGCGTGCTCGGCGAGCTTGGCGAGCGAGGCGCCGAGGTCCTTCTCGGGCAGGGACGGGTCGAGGATCTGGGCGAGGGTCTCGATGGTGACCGTGGCGGCCTCGGGGTCGTCGGACATCTTCCGCAACACCCCGTACAGGACCTGGCCGAAGCGCTGGAGCTGCTTGGCCTCGGCCTCGCCCGGCGCCCGGTAGGTGGCGTAGGCGACGGCGGCGCGGCCGTTGAGCGTCTGGTTCTCGCCCTTCTCGACCAGCGGTTCGGCGCCGGGCTTGTCGCCGGGCACGGTGGTGTCGGTGGTGATGTCGATGTTGCTGACGAGCTCGACCAGGTTCTCCAGGTACGGGGTGTCGAGCCGCCAGGTGCCGGTGATCTCGGCGCCGAGGAGGTTGCCGATCGCCTCACGGGTGCCGCTGGAGCCGTCGTCCTCGACGGACTTGGCGAGCGTGGTCGTGGCGCCCTCGTCGTCGGCGACGGCGAGCGAGTTGGGGAGCAGGACGGTGGTGCCCTGCTGGGTGGTGGTGTTGTCCACCAGGAGGGCGGTGGAGGTGCCGCCGCCCTTGGTGTTGTGGAGGTGGACGACGATCGTGTCCCGCTGCTGCGGTCCGGTGGCCGTGTTCTGCTTCTGCTCGCCGCCGCCCGTGAAGGGCAGCCGGCCGGCCGACCAGAGGTAGCCGACGCCGCCGACGACGGCGAGGGCGAGGACGACGACGAGGGCGACGACGCGGTTGCGGCCCTTGCGACGGGCCTCCTCGCGCCGCTCGGAGCGGCTCTCGGTGAACTTGAGCCAGTCGATGACGTCCTCGGAGTCCTCGTCCGGCTCCTCGATGAACGAGAACTGCTCGGTGCGGTACTCCCGCCCGTCGTCCTCCGGCGCGGGGCGCGGCCCGGGCACGGCGGCGGACGGCGCGGGCTCCGGAGCCGGCGCCGGAGCCGGCGGGGCGGGAGCGGGGGCGGGCTCGGTCTGTACGGCCCACTGCTGACCGGTGTCGTACTGCTGCTGGTAGTCGTACCCGGGCTGCTGCGGGGCGTACGGGTCGTACTGCGGCTGCTGGACGGGGTACTGGGGCGCCTGGGGCTGAGGGTGCTGCTGGGGCGCGGCCTGCGGCTGCTGGACGGGCTGCTGCCCGTAGGGGTCGTAGCCGTAGCCCTGGTCCTGGGGCCGGCCCTGCTGCTGACCGTAGGGGTCGTAGTGCTGCTGCGGGACCTGCTGCTGGTACACCGGCTGCCCGTACTCGTCGTAGCCGATGATCTGCGGCTGCGGATAGTACGGGTCGTACGGGTTCTGCTGGTCGTTCACCGGTGCCCCTCCCCGAGGCTCACTCGCCGCGGTACAACTGGCGCTTGTCGATGTAGCGCACCACACCGTCCGGGACCAAATACCAGACGGGATCGCCCTGCGCGACCCTTGCCCGGCAGTCGGTGGAGGAGATGGCGAGCGCGGGGACCTCGACCAGGGACACGCCGCCCTTGGGCAGGCCGTCGTCGGTGAGGTCGTGACCCGGTCGGGTGACGCCGATGAAATGGGCGAGCGCGAACAGTTCCTCGGCGTCGCGCCAGGTGAGGATCTGCGAGAGCGCGTCGGCGCCGGTGATGAAGAACAGGTCGGCGTCGCTGTTGAGGGAGCGCAGGTCCCGCAGCGTGTCGATGGTGTACGTCGGGCCGCCCCGGTCGATGTCGATGCGGCTGACGGAGAACTGCGGGTTGGACGCCGTGGCGATGACCGTCATCAGGTAGCGGTCCTCGGGCGCCGAGACGGCCTTGTGGCTCTTCTGCCACGGCTGCCCGGTCGGCACGAACACCACCTCGTCGAGGTGGAACAGGGCGGCCACCTCACTGGCGGCCACCAGGTGTCCGTGGTGGATCGGATCAAACGTTCCGCCCATCACGCCGAGGCGGCGCTTGCCGCGACCGCCAGTAGGCACTTCCTGCTCTCCCATGCGTGCAGAGCCTACTGGCACGGCGGCGGACGCCGGATCAGCGGCCTCGGGCTCAGCGGTCGCGGTTGAAGCGGGTGGTGATCCACAGCAGCAGGAGCAGGGCGGCGAGCGAGCCGAAACCGGTGAGGTACGGGTTGAGGCTGTCGTGGTTGCCGCCGTGCTCGGCGCCCTCGGAGGCGAGCGTGACCAGGTTGGCGGCGGTGGCGTGGAGGCTCATCTTCGGCAGGACCTTCGATCGGGGATGGGAGCGAGACTTCGCGCACATCGTATGCGGGAGGTCGCGGCCCGCTCACGCCGACTCAGGCGTTGGCGTCCCCGGGGCCGTCCGCGCGGCCGTCTCCGGTCTTCGTCGCGGGGTCGCCGGGGGCGCCCTGCGCGTCGTCGCCCGCGCCGTCGCGGTAGCCGCGCAGCAGGAACCAGGCGAGCAGCGCGGCGCCCACGATCGAGGCGAGGAGCACGATCCGGAGCGTGTCGCCCGGGCCCTGCGCACCCGTCGCGGCGAGCAGGGGGGTGACGGCGGCGGTCGCGGTGTCCGTCATGGCGCTGGTACTCCTCGCTTGTCCACAGTGCCCGAGTTATCCACAGGCTCGAGCACACGGTAGTCCCCTCCCCTAGGCTGGGTTGCGTCAGGGGGACGAGCACCGACTCGTACGAACAGGGGGCATCCATGACCGAGAACCACCAGGGGAATCTGCCCGGCAGGCAGCGCAAGCGCTTCCCGGAGATCTCCTCGCGGGCCTACGAGCACCCGGCCGACCGCTCGGCGCTGGTCGCGCTGCGCAAGCTGAGCGGCTTCGACACCGTCTTCAAGGCCCTGAGCGGCCTGCTGCCCGAGCGCAGCCTGCGACTGCTGTTCCTCTCCGACTCCGTGCGGGTGAGCGACGCGCAGTTCTCCCATCTCAACGACATGCTGCGCGACGCGTGTTACATCCTGGACCTGGAGAAGGTCCCGCCGATGTACGTCACGCAGGACCCGAAGCCGAACGCCATGTGCATCGGCCTGGACGAGCCGATCATCGTGGTCACCACGGGCCTGGTGGAGCTGCTCGACGAGGAGGAGATGCGGGCCGTCGTCGGCCACGAGGTGGGCCACGCGCTCTCGGGCCACTCCGTGTACCGGACGATCCTGCTGTTCCTCACGAATCTGGCCCTGAAGGTCGCCTGGATCCCGCTGGGGAACGTGGCGATCATGGCGATAGTGACGGCGCTGCGGGAGTGGTTCCGCAAGTCGGAGCTCTCGGCCGACCGGGCGGGCCTGCTGGTGGGCCAGGACGTGCAGGCGTCGATGCGCGGCCTGATGAAGATCGCGGGCGGCAACCACCTCCACGAGATGAACGTGGACGCCTTCCTCGCCCAGGCCGACGAGTACGAGAAGGGCGGCGACCTGCGCGACTCCGTGCTGAAGATCCTGAACGTGCTGCCGCGCTCGCACCCCTTCACCACCGTGCGCGCGGCCGAGCTGAAGAAGTGGTCGGAGACCCGCGACTACCAGCGGATCATGGACGGCCACTACCCGAAGCGCACGGAGGACGGGGACACCTCGGTGACCGACTCCTTCCGCGAGTCCGGCCGGCACTACGCGGAGTCGGTGCGCAGCAGCAAGGATCCGTTGATGAAGCTGGTCACCGACATAGCCGGTGGCGCCGGGGACCTCGCGGGCGATCTGGGCGGGAAGCTGTTCGGCCGCTTCGGCGGCGGCAACGGTGGTACGGGCACGGAGGCCGGCGGCGGCAAGGACTCCGGCCAGGGCTCCCAGGGCGCGCGGGGCGACGATGACCGCGGCGCCGGTGGTGACGGTGGTGGCGGGACCGGCGAGCGGGGTCAGAGCGAGGGCTGAGCGCCGGGTGCGAGCGTGCCGCAGAGCGCGGCGGTGGCTGGCCGGCCCGTGGCGTACGGGTCGGTGACCGCCGGCCGGCTCCGGTCGGCGGCCCGCTCGCCCGCGAGCAGCGGGCGCAGCGCGCCGGTGGTGTCGGCGTCGCAGGACTGCGGGCCGGCCCGGACGGTGCTGGTGAGCAGCTCGGCGCGGTGCATCCGCAGGTCCTCGCGGTCGAAGCGGAAGCGCAGCTCGCGGTGGACGGTGAACAGCGACGCCTGCGGGGCCGGGCCGCTGCCGGAGGTGGCGGGTCGGACGGCGTAGGTGAAGGTGTGGTCCGCCGTGACCTCCAGCAGGTCGGTGCTGACCTCCGCGAAGCGCAGGGTGCCCTGGACGCGGACGGAGGGGTCGGCGAGGGCGACCCGGTGCGGGTCGAAGCGGACCAGCCAGCCGGAGACGGCGTGCCGGCCGTCGTCGCGGGGCGCCTCGACGCTCCGGTCGAACTGCTCCTGCTGGTCCGGGTCGACGAGCAGGCGGGGCGGGCGGACGGTCGCGCCGGACAGGACCTCGGGGGCGAGGGAGGAGGCGACCAGGTAGTCCTTGGCGATGCCGAGGGCGGTGAGGACCTGGCTCTCGGAGAAGTGGCCGGTGCGTCCGGCCGGGGGGAGGCTGATGGCGGCGGCGCCGGTGCGCTGCTCGGCGGCGGGGCTGCGGGCGAGGAGCCGGCCCGGTTCCCCGCCCGGCACGGGGCCCTGGGGGGCGAGCCGGACCAGTGTGGTGCGCAGCGCTTCGGCCGGCTGGTCGACGGGGGGCTGGTAGGGGTTGCGGACACCGAGGTAGACGGCGGTGCCGAAGGCGAGCACGATCAGCAGGACCAGCATCATGGCCTGCCGGGAGCCGCCGCCGCGGGCCTCCCCGCCGGGGAGGGGGCGGACCGCCTGGGCGTGCTCGCCCATCCGCTCCTGGGCGGAGAACTCCTGGAGCCGGGCAGCACGGACGAACGCCTCGTCGAAGACGACGGATCGGTACTCGTCCTCACCGCCGGGGACCCCCTCGGGAGTCCCCTCAGGCGGGTCGCCACGCCCTGCCATACCTTCAGGGTAGGTCGGCGGGCGCCCCGGTAAACGCCCAGGTACACGACAACTTCGGAAGAATTCGGACGCCGTTGCGGCGAATGGGCGAGGGACCGGTCCGGGCCCCTCGGGGCCTGCGTCAGCGGGCGCCGGGGGCGGCGGGGACGACGGCCGCGGAGGGGGCGCCCCGGGGCTTGTCGACATCGGTGGTGGCCGGCGTCGGGATGCGGTCCTGGCGGTTGGCGGAGGCGCCCCGGTAGACGGCGCTGAAGGCGAGGGCGACCATGCCGACGCCCATCACCAGGGCGAGCACCCAGGCGACCGGGCGGTGCCAGCGGGCACTGCTCCGGTAGGGGCGCAGGGCGCCGCCGTGGGGGCCGTAGGGGCCGAAGTCGTCGTCGGCGCCGTCCGGGTCGTAGTCCTCGGGAAAACGGCCGGGGTCGTGGCCCTCGTCGTCGGCGAGACCGGCGACGGCCCGGGCGCGGGCGGCCTCGGCCTCGGCGCGGGCCTGGGCGGCGGCGAGCAACCGCTCGACGGCGGTCGGCTCGTGGACCTCGGCGGCCCGTACGAAGTCCTCGTCGAAGACCACGGTGGCGAAGTCCTCGTCGGCGCCTCCGCGGTCGACAGAGTCCTCGGGGTCTCCGCCGTCCTGAAACGGCCTGCCCCCCACGTCGTCCGGCACGGATTCAGAGTAGACCGGGAAGGGAGTTTTGGGCAGGGAGAGCGCGAACTGTCCCTGCCCTCGGCGGGCGGCCGAACGGAGGTCGCCGGTTACCGGACGTGACCGTCGCCGGTCACGATGTACTTGGTGGAGGTGAGCTCGGGAAGGCCCATGGGACCGCGGGCGTGCAGCTTCTGGGTGGAGATGCCGATCTCCGCGCCGAAGCCGAACTGTCCGCCGTCCGTGAAGCGGGTGGAGGCGTTGACGGCGACGGTGGTCGAGTCGACCAGTTGGGTGAAGCGGCGGGCCGCGGCCTGGGAGGTGGTGACGATGGCCTCGGTGTGGCCGGAGGACCAGAGCCGGATGTGCTCGACGGCCTTGTCGAGGGAGTCGACGACGGCGGCGGCGATGTCGTAGGAGAGGTACTCGGTCTCCCAGTCCTCCGGGGTGGCCGGGACGACGGTGGCCTTGCTGCCCTCGGCCCGGGCGAGGACCCGCTCGTCGGCGTGGACGGTGACGCCCGCCTCGGCCAGGGCGTCCAGGGCGCGCGGCAGGAAGGCGTCGGCGATGTCGCGGTGGACCAGGAGGGTCTCGGCGGCGTTGCAGACGCTGACCCGGTGGGCCTTGGAGTTGATCAGGATCTCGACGGCCATGTCGAGGTCGGCCTCGGCGTCGACGTAGACGTGGCAGTTGCCGGTGCCGGTCTCGATGACCGGGACGGTGGACTCCTCGACGACGGTCTTGATCAGCGAGGCGCCGCCGCGCGGGATGAGGACGTCGACGAGGCCGCGGGCGCGCATGAGCTCGCGGACCGAGTCGCGGGACTCGCCGGGGACGAGCTGGATGGCGTCGGCGGGCAGCCCGGCGCCTCCGACGGCGTCGCGCAGGACCTTCACCAGGGCGGTGTTGGAGGAGTACGCGGAGGACGAGCCGCGGAGCAGGACGGCGTTGCCGGACTTGAGGCAGAGGGCGGCGGCGTCGACGGTGACGTTGGGCCGGGCCTCGTAGATGATGCCGACGACACCGAGCGGGACGCGGATCTGGCGCAGGTCGATGCCGTTGGGGAGGGTGGAGCCGCGGACGACCTCGCCGACCGGGTCGGGCAGGGCGGCCACGTGCCGGACGTCGGCGGCGATGGCCCGCACCCGCTCGGGGGTGAGGGTGAGCCGGTCGATGATGGCCTCGCTGGTACCGGCCTCGCGGGCGCGGGCGATGTCCTCGGCGTTGGCCTCGACGATCTCGGCCGTGCGGACCTCCAGGGCGTCCGCGATCGCCAGCAGGGCGTCGTCCTTGGTCGCGCGCGGGAGTGGCGCGATTTCGGCGGCCGCGGCGCGGGCGCGGTAGGCGGCCTGGGCGACCGGGGACATGGTGTCGAAGGGCATGAACGAGGTCATGTCCGCAGGGTACTGGCACCTCTGCGGACATCCCTCACGTATCTCACCGCCGTCCCGCACTGCGAGACGTCCCGGGCGGGCATCCGTCGGGGCTTCCCCGGGGGCGTCCGGCGTGGACGTCCGTCGGGGACTCCCGTCGGTACGGGGGACGTCCGTCAGTACGGGTGGACGCCGACCGGGGCGGCCGGCGGCGGGCCGTAGCCCTCGGCGATGCGCTGGTGGTAGGTCTCGCGGTCGATGACCTCGAGGCCGACGATCTCCCAGGGCGGCAGCTTGGCGCTCTGCCGGTGTTCGCCCCACAGCCGCAGGGCGACGGCCGCGGCGTCGTGGAGGTCGCGGGCCTCCTCCCAGTAGCGGATCTCGGCGTGATCGTTGGCATAACGGCTGGTCAGCAGGAAGGGGTGGTCGTGGGCCAACTGCTCCAGAGCACGGCGCACCTCCTTCAGCGGGGCCTCCGCTCCGGAGACGCTGAGGGTGATGTGCCAGAGCTTGGACAGCTCCCGCTCGGGGCTCCCTCCGTCCGCCTGCTCGGGCAGGTCCTTCAGGTCCTGCTCGTATTCGTCGAAGTCGGCTCCGGCCTCGACGCTCGTCAGGGCGCGTTCGGCCGTCCCTCGGGGCGGTGCCCCTGGGCGCGCTCGTCTCACCGGCGGCCTCCTGTGTGATGCCTGTGCTGCGTGCTGCTGCATGCTGCTGCGTGTACTGCGCGTGTTGTCGTCCCCGCCCTCTCCGTGCCCCCAGAGAAAGTTGACCAGCCCGCGGCGGCGCATGGGGCGGTTTTGGTGAAGGTCCCTACCGGATGACCAGACTTTCAGCCGTTTCGGTTCACATGGGCACGGGGCACATGCGTGCGGTCACATCACGACGAGGTCGTCGCGGTGCACGACCTCGCGCTCGTACTCCGGGCCGAGTTCGCGCGCCAGGTCGTGGGTGGAGCGGCCGAGCAGCCGGGGGATCTCCTTGGCGTCGAAGTTGACCAGCCCGCGGGCGACGGCGCGGCCCTCGGTGTCCCGCAGCTCGACCGGGTCGCCGGCGGTGAACTCGCCCTCGACGGCGGCGATCCCGGCCGCGAGCAACGACTTCTTGCCCTCCACCACGGCCCGTACGGCGCCGTCGTCGAGGGTCAGCGCGCCCTGCGGGGTCGAGGCGTGGGCGAGCCACAGCAGCCGGTCGGCGGAGCGGCGGCCGGTGCGGTGGAAGTAGGTGCCGGTGTCGCGGCCGGCGAGGGCGTCGGCGGCGCGGCTGGCGGAGGTGAGGACGACGGGGATGCCGGCGGCGGCCGCGATCCGGGCCGCCTCGACCTTGGTGACCATGCCGCCGGTGCCGACGCCGGCCTTGCCGGCCGAGCCGATCTCGACGTGGGCGATGTCCTCGGGGCCGGTGACCTCGGCGATCCGCGAGGTGCCGGGCTTGGACGGGTCGCCGTCGTAGAGGCCGTCCACGTCGGAGAGGAGGACGAGCAGGTCGGCGCGGACGAGGTGGGCGACGAGGGCGGCCAGCCGGTCGTTGTCGCCGAAGCGGATCTCGTCCGTGGCGACGGTGTCGTTCTCGTTGACGACCGGCAGGGCGCCCATGGCGAGAAGCTGGTCGAGGGTCCGGTAGGCGTTGCGGTAGTGGGCGCGGCGGCTGGTGTCGTCCGTGGTGAGGAGGACCTGGCCGACGCGGACGCCGTACCGGGCGAAGGAGGCGGTGTAGCGGGCGACCAGCAGGCCCTGGCCGACGCTGGCGGCGGCCTGCTGCCGGGCCAGGTCCTTCGGGCGGCGGGTGAGGCCGAGCGGGGCGAGGCCGGCGGCGATGGCGCCGGAGGAGACCAGGACGATCTCCTTCTCGCCGCCGCTGCGGACCTTGGCGAGGACGTCCACGAGGGCGTCCACGCGGTCGGCGTCGAGGCCGCCGGAGGCGGTGGTCAGCGACGAGGAGCCGACTTTCACGACGATCCTGCGGGCTTCCGTCACGTACTGCCTGGCCTCTGTCACCTGCGTCGTCCTCGCCGTCGTACTCGTGCTCTCGCTCGGCAGGCAATCTACGCGAGCGGGGACGGGCGGCGCCCGCCTATTCCGTCGGCTGGACAGCGCTCGCGGTGTGCGCCTCCCAGGCCGAGGCGATCATGGAACGGACGTCGTGGCGGGCCTTCCAGCCCAGCTCGGCGGCGATCCGTTCGCAGGAGGCGACCACCTTCGCCGGGTCGCCGGGGCGCCGGGCGACGACCTCGGGCTCGACGGTCCGGCCGGTGACCTCGCGGACCAGGTCGATCATCTCCCGTACCGAGACGCCCTCGCCGCGGCCGATGTTGAGGGTGAGGTCGCGGAACTCCCCCTCGGCGGCGAGCTCGGTGAGCCGGCGCGCGGCGGCCAGATGGGCGTCGGCGAGATCGGCGACGTGGATGTAGTCGCGGACGCAGGTGCCGTCGGGGGTCGCGTAGTCGTCACCGAAGATCAGGGGCGGGCGGCCCTCGTCGAGCCGCTGGAAGACCATCGGTACGAGGTTGAAGACACCGGTGTCGGCGAGTTCGGGCGCGGCGGTGCCGGCCACGTTGAAGTAGCGCAGGCAGGCGGTGGCCATGCCGTGGGCGCGGCCGGTGGAGCGGACCATCCACTCGCCCGCGACCTTCGTCTCGCCGTACGGGCTGAGCGGCGCGCACGGGGTGTCCTCGGTCACCAGGTCGGTGTCCGGCATGCCGTACACCGAGGCGGAGGAGGAGAAGACGAAGCTGTCGACGCCGGCCGCGGCGGCCGCTTCGAGCAGGACCTGGAGGCCGCTGACGTTCTCGCGGTAATAGAGGAGCGGACGCTCGACGGACTCGCCGACGGCCTTCTTCGCGGCGAGGTGGACGATCCCGCGGACCGCGTGCTCGCGCAGCACCCGGTCGAGGAAGGGCCGGTCCAGCACGCTGCCGCGCTCCAGCGGCACGCCGGCCGGGACCCTGGCCGGGTCGCCGGTGGAGAGGTCGTCGAGGACGACCACCCGCTCACCGGCCTCGGCCATGGACTGGACGACATGGGAACCGATGTAGCCGGCGCCGCCGGTGATGAGCCACGTCATTCGGGCAGCCTAACGCGAACGGCGCGGAGCGAGACGAAGCGACGGCCGTGGACGCCCCGGGCCCCCGGCCCGCCCGGCCGCCCGGCCGCGAGCCCCGCCCCGCGCACGGCCCGCCGGCCGCGACCCGAGCCCCCGCGCCCGCGCCCGCCCCACGACGACGGCCCGGCGCCCCCACACGGGAACGCCGGGCCGTCGTCCGGGACGCGGGTGCCGTCAGGCGCGTCGCTCCGCCAGGGAGCGGCGGAAGGCCACGCACTCGTCGTACACCGGGAGGATGCCCGCCTCGCGGGCCTGGGCGAGGGTCGGGCCCTGGGCGTCCTTCGGGGAGAGTTCGGGCTCGCCGTCGACGGGCCACTCGATGCCGATCTCCGGGTCGAGCGGGTACACGGTGCGCTCGCGCTGCGGCGCGTACCCCTCGGAGCAGAGGTAGGTGACGGTGGCGTCGTCGGTGAGGGCGCAGAAGCCGTGGCCGAGGCCCTCGGAGAGGTAGACCGCGTTGCGCTCCCGGTCGTCGAGGCGCACGGCCTCCCAGCGGCCGAAGGTCGGCGAGCCGACCCGTACGTCGACGATGATGTCGAGCACGGCGCCGCGCACACAGGTCACGTACTTGGCCTGGCCGGGCGGGACGTCGGCGAAGTGGATGCCGCGCACGACCCCGGCGGCGGACACCGAGAGGTTGCCCTGCTTCAGGCCGAGCGGGTGCCCGACGGCCTCGGCCAGCACGTCGGCCTTGTACCACTCCAGGAACAGGCCGCGTGCGTCACCGTGCTGCTGCGGGACGAACTCCCAGGCACCCTCGATGCCCAGCGGGTTGACCTTCATGGGACCGATCGTTCCTCTCTCAGACCTGCTCGGCCTCGTACGCGAGCAGGTTCAGCAGGTAGTCGCCGTAGCCGCTCTTGGTCAGCGGCTCGGCGAGGGCGCGCAGCCGCGCGTCGTCGATGAAGCCGGCGCGCCAGGCGGCCTCCTCCAGGCAGCCGATCTTCATGCCCTGGCGCTCCTCGACCACGCGGACGTACTCGGATGCCTGCACGAGGGACTGGAAGGTGCCGGTGTCGAGCCAGACGGTGCCGCGGTCGAGGACCGAGACCTGGAGCTCGCCGCGGTCGAGGTAGTACTTGTTGACGTCGGTGATCTCCAGCTCGCCGCGGCCGCTGGGCTTCAGGCCCTTGGCGATCTCGACGACCCGGCTGTCGTAGAAGTAGAGGCCCGGCACCGCGTAGCGGGACTTGGGCTGCTTCGGCTTCTCCTCGATGGAGCGGGCGCGGCCCTGCTCGTCGAAGTCGACGACGCCGTAGGCGGTGGGGTCGGAGACGGCGTGGGCGAAGACGACGCCGCCCTCGGGCTCGCGGTACTTGGCGAGCTGCCGGCCGAGGCCGACGCCGTGGAAGATGTTGTCGCCGAGGATCAGCGCGACGGGCTCGTCGCCGATGAATTCCTCACCGATGACGAATGCCTCGGCAATTCCGTTCGGGTGCTCCTGAGTGGCGAACCGGATGTCGAGTCCGAAATCGGACCCGTCGCCCAGAAGCCGCTCGAACTGCGGACGCTCCTCGGGACCCGTGATGATCAGAATCTCCCGGAGACCCGCCATCACGAGGGTCGACAGGGGGTAATAGATCATCGGCTTGTCGAAGACCGGCATCAACTGCTTCGACACGGCCCGGGTGATCGGCCACAGTCGGGAGCCGGTACCACCGGCGAGCAAAATTCCACGCATGGGCACGCAGCCTACGGCAGCCCCGTGGGGCCGGTGGCCACCGCCGCCGGGGAGCGGCCGGGCGAGTGTGGTGAGAACGGTCACGGACGGCCGGACGAACGACGTGCGAACGGACGGCGGAACGGGTGCCCATAGAATGGGGCCCCTTATGAGGATTCTCGTCACCGGCGGCGCCGGGTTCATCGGTTCACAGTTCGTGCGGGCAATGCTCTCCGGAGAGCTGCCTTCGGGCGAGGGTGCCCAGGTCACCGTCCTGGACAACCTCACCTATTCGGGCAACGAGGCCAATCTCGCCCCGGTGGCGGACCGGCCCGGCTACACCTTCGTGCACGGCGACATCCGTGACTACGCGACGGTCGACGACGTCATGCGCGGGCAGGACGCGGTCGTGCACTTCGCCGCCGAGTCCCACGTGGACCGCTCGATCCTCGACGCCTCGCCGTTCGTGACGACGAACGTCCTCGGCACCCAGGTCCTCCTGGACGCCGCCAAGCGCCACGGCGTCGGCCGCTTCGTGCACGTCTCCACCGACGAGGTCTACGGCTCCATCGCCGAGGGCTCCTGGACCGAGGACTGGCCGCTCGCGCCGAACTCCCCGTACTCGGCCTCGAAGGCCGGCTCGGACCTGCTGGCCCTCTCGTACCACCGCACCCACGGCATGGACGTCGTGGTGACGCGCTGCTCGAACAACTACGGCCAGTACCACTTCCCCGAGAAGATGATCCCGCTGTTCACCACGAACCTGCTGGACGGGAAGAAGGTGCCGCTGTACGGCGAGGGCCTGAACGTGCGCGACTGGCTGCACGTCTCGGACCACTGCCGGGGCATCGAGATGGTGCTGCGCGGCGGCCGCGCCGGTGAGGTCTACCACATCGGCGGCGGCACCGAGGTCACCAACAAGGAGCTCACCGGTCTGCTCCTCGACGCCTGCGGCGCCGGCTGGGACATGGTCGAGCACGTCGAGGACCGCAAGGGCCACGACCTGCGCTACTCCCTCTCCATCGACAAGATCCGCGAGGAGCTGGGCTACACCCCGCTCGTCACCTTCGAGCAGGGCCTCGCCGACACCGTCCAGTGGTACCGCGACAACCGCGCCTGGTGGGAGCCGCTCAAGGCGAAGGCGGCGCTGTCCGCATGAGCACCGAGCAGCACACCGGCGCCCCGTCCCCGCGGACCCGCTGGCTGATCACCGGCGCGGCCGGCATGCTCGGCCGTGACCTCGCCGAGGTCCTGACCGAGGCCGGCGCGGACGTCACCGCGCTGACCCGCAAGGACCTCGACATCACCGACGCCGAGGCCGTGCGCGCCGCCGTCGCCGGCCACGACGTGGTCGTCAACGCGGCCGCCTGGACCGACGTCGACGGCGCCGAGACCGAGGAGGCGGCGGCCACCCGGATCAACGGGGACGGCCCGCGCGCCCTCGCGGCGGCCTGTGCCGACAGCGGCGCCGTGCTGCTCCAGATCTCCACCGACTACGTCTTCCCGGGCGACGCCACCGAGCCGTACCCGCACGACGCCCCCACCTCTCCGGTGAACGCCTACGGTCGCGGCAAGCTGGCCGGCGAGCGGGCGGTCGCCGAGCTGCTGCCCGAGCGCGGCTATGTGGTGCGCACGGCGTGGCTGTACGGCGCCCACGGCCGGAACTTCGTGTCGACCATGCTGGGCCTGGCCGAGCAGCGCGAGACCCTCGACGTCGTCGACGACCAGCGCGGTCAGCCGACCTGGACCCGTGCGCTGGCCCGCCAGCTCCGGGACCTGGGCGAGGCGGCCGTCGCGGGCCGGGCCCCGGCCGGCGTCTACCACGGCACGGCCTCGGACACGGCGACCTGGTTCGACCTGGCCCGGGCTGCCTTCGAGCTGACCGGTCTGGACCCGGAGCGGGTGCGGCCGACCACGTCGGAGAAGTTCACGCGTCCCGCCCGTCGCCCCTCCTACAGTGTGCTCGCGCACGAGCGGTGGGCCGAGGCGGGCGTGGCGGTGCAGCCGCACTGGCGCGAGCAGCTCGCCGAGGCCCTGCGGGTCATGGCCCCGGGAACCCCCGCGCACGCGGCCCCCGGCCAGGAGACCCCCGCCCCGGACCCCACCTCCCCCGGCGGACGGTCCGGCGCGTGACCCTGCTCGACCGCATCACCACGGTCCTGCCCCGCGGGACCGCCGTCGTGGGCGTCGGCACCGCCCTGCTCGGCGGCGCCAACTACGTGCATCTCGCGGCGGCGGGCCACTCGCTGTCCGTGGACGACATGGCGAGCTTCTCCGTCCTGTGGACCATCGTCGCGTCCGTCGGGCTCGGCCTGTTCTTCCCGGTCGAGCAGGAGGTCACCCGCATGGTGGCCGCACGGGTGGTGGCCGGCGACGGCTCGCTGCCCGTGCTGCGGCGCGGCGCGGTCCTCGCCGGCGGGCTGCTCGCGGTCGTCCTGGTGCCGCTCGCGGTGTTCGCGCGTCCGCTCGCCGACCTCTTCTTCCACGGCGACCGGGCTTTGGTCCTCGCGCTCGGCGGCGCCTTCGCGGCCCTCGCGCTGGCCCACCTCACGCGCGGCATGCTGGCCGGCCTCGGCCGCTTCGAGGCGTACGGACTCCAGCTCGGCCTGGACGGCCTGCTGCGGATCGTGCTGTCCGCCGCCCTGGCGCTCACCGGCGCCGACTCGGCGTTCCTGTTCGCCGCCGTGATGACCGTGGCGCCGCTGATCGCCGTCCTGGCGACCCTGTCGCCGGCGCTGCGCGGCGCGCGGTCCGGATCGACGGCGCAGTGGCGGCAGCTCATCGAGCACCTGGGGCTGCTCGTCGGTTCCACCCTGCTGGCGCAGGTGCTGGTGAACGTCGCGGTGGTCAGCACCAAGCTCATCGCCACGGACGACAGCGCCCTGGTCGCGGCCCTGCTGTCGGCGCTGGTCCTGGCGCGGGTGCCGCTGTTCGCGTTCGGCGCCTTCCAGGCGTCGCTGCTCGCCGGGCTGTCGACCGCTCAGGCCGAGGGCGACGCCGGCGGCTACCGACGGTTGCTGCTGCGGGCCTGTGCGATGACGGCGGGTCTGGGCGCGGCCTTCGGTGTCGGAGCCGTCGCGCTCGGCCCGCTGCTGCTGCCGGTGCTGTTCAACTCTCCCGACGTGCTCGGGCCGCTGGACTTCGTGTGGCTCTCGCTCGGCACGACCCTGTACATGCTGGCCATGGTGCTCGGTCAGGCGCTGCTCACCAGCGGTGCCGTACGGCAGCAGCTCATGGCCTGGATCGTGGGTACGGCCGCGCTCGTGGCCGTCACTCTGAGTCCGCTGGAGCTGCGCGGCAGGGTCGAGATCGCCTATGCCGTGGGGTCACTCGTCGTGGTCACCGTCATGATGCTCGTTCTTCGCTCTCGTGTAGGCTACCGTTCGGTGCACTCATAGGAATGATCTCCATTCCCTCACTCTCCGTGAACGACAGACGGACAGTGGGATGCCGCCGTACGGCGCCCTCCGCCCCCATCTTTGGAAGTAGACAGGCCGTTTCCATGAGTCGTCCGATAGACCGGAGCCCGGCGTGAAGTTGTGGATGCTGACTTCGGTCACCGGAGTCTTTCTCGTCGCGTGCATCGTCGAGCTGCTGCGCCGTCGCAAGCTCAAGGAGAAGTACGCGTTCCTCTGGGTGCTCACCGGACTGGTGATCATCCCGCTCGGTTTCTTCCCGAGCGGTCTCGACTCCGTCGCCCGCGCGGTGGGAGTCGCCTCCGGCGTCAGTCTGATCCTCTTCCTCAGCGTCGCCTTCCTCTTCATCGTCTGCCTCCAACTGAGCTGGGAGGTCGGCCACCTCGAGGAGGAGGGGCGCACCCTCTCCGAGGAGGTGGCGCTGCTCCGCGTGGACGTGGAGGAGCTGCGCGCGCAGCTCGCGCAGAAGACCGGCACGGCGACCGGGCAGGGGGGCCGCAAGTGATCGACGGCAAGCGCGTATTGATCATCATGCCCGCGTGGAACGAGGCCGAGGGCGTCGCCGACGTCATCAAGGAGGTCCACACCACGCTGCCGGGTGCCGATGTCCTGGTGGTGGACGACGGCTCCGCCGACGACACCAGCGCCGTGGCCCGCGCCGCCGGCGCGACCGTGCTGAAGCTCCCGTACAACCTGGGCGTGGGCGGCGCGATGCGTGCCGGCTACCGCTTCGCGCACGACCGCGGCTACGACGTCGCCGTCCAGGTCGACGCCGACGGCCAGCACGACCCGCGCAACGTGCCCGAGCTGCTGGCCCGCCTGGACGCGGGCGCCGACCTCGTCATGGGCGCGCGGTTCGCCGGCACCGGTGACTACGAGACCCGCGGCCCCCGCAAGTGGGCCATGCTGGTGCTCGCGTTCTGGCTGTCCCGGATGGCGAAGACCAAGCTGACCGACGTCACCTCGGGCTTCCGCGCCTCCAACCGCGACCTGATCGACGTCTTCGCCCACTGGTATCCCGTGGAGTACCTGGGCGACACGGTGGAGTCGACGATCGCCGTGGTCCGGGCGGGCTACCGGATCGAGCAGGTGCCCGTCGCGATGCGGCCGCGCGCCACCGGCACCCCCAGCCAGTCCCCGTGGAAGGCCACGCTCTACCTGGGCCGGATCGGCATGATCCTGCTGCTCGCGCTCAGCCGCCGCTCCGCCCTCGGTCCCAAGACGAAGGGCAAGTGACAGCGGTGCGAAACCCCGACCGGGCCGACACCACCGACCCTCTCGGCACGCTCGACATCATGCTGCCGCACTACGGCGACACCGCCCTGATGCAGGCCGCGGTGCGCAGCGTCCTCGACCAGACCGACAAGGACTGGCGGCTGACCGTCGTCGACGACGGCAAGGAGGAGGGCGTGCCCGAGTGGTTCGCCTCCCTCGGCGACGACCGGGTCCGGTACCAGCGCAACGAGCGGAACCTGGGCATCACCGGGAACTTCCGCAAGTGTGTCGACCTGGTCGAGGCGCCGTACTTCTCCATGCTGGGCAGCGACGACCTGCTGCTGCCGACCTATGTCGAGACGATGCGGGCCGCCGTCGCGGCCGTGCCCGACGGGGCGATCTACCAGCCGGGCGTCGAGGTGATCGACGAGCACGGCAATCCGTCGACCTCGCTGGGCGACGAGGTGAAGAAGCGGCTGTACGCGCCGAAGAACACCGGCCGTCGTCTGGTGCTCTCCGGCGAGCCGCTCGCCGCGAACCTGCTCGGCGGCAACTGGCTGTACTTCCCCTCCATCGTCTGGCGCGCCGACGCGGTCAAGGGCATCAGCTTCCGGGAGGACCTGTCGGTCATCCAGGACCTGGCGCTGATCATCGAGCTGATCAAGCGCGGTGAGAAGCTCGTGGTCGAGCCGGCCACGGCCTTCCGCTACCGGCGCCACTCGGGCAGCCTCTCCTCCGCCGAGGCCGCCACCGGCGGCCGTTTCGCCGAGGCCATCCGCTTCTTCGGCGAGGTGGCCCGGGACCTCGACCGGCACGGCTGGCCGAAGGCCGCGCGCGCCGCCCGCCTGCACCTGTCGATGCGGCTGCACGCGCTGACCCTGCTCCCCGGGGCCCTGCGCCGCCCGGCCGCCGTACGCCGCCTGCTGGGATACGCCCTGACCAGCTCACGATGACCGTCCCGCGGGGCGGCGGGACGCTCCCGCCGCCCCGCGGAGTCCGTCCGCCCCTCCTTCGCCGACCGCCCGCCCCTGTCCGCTCCCCGTTCGTCCGGAAGCCAGCCCTATGACTCCCACGCACACCGCAGCCCGGCCATCGGCGGCCGCTCCCCGGTTCAGCATCATCGTCCCGGCCTTCCGCGTCGAGGCGTATCTGCGGGACTGCCTCGACTCCGTCCTGGGCCAGTCGTTCCAGGACTTCGAGCTGATCGCGGTCAACGACGCCTCGCCCGACGCGTGCGGCGAGATCATGGACGAGTACGCGGCGGCCGACCCGCGGGTGGTGGCGGTCCAGCTCGCCGAGAACGTGGGCCTCGGCCGGGCCAGGAACGCGGGCATGGCCCGCGCGAAGGGCACCTATCTGCTGTTCCTGGACAGCGACGACACGATGCTGCCGGGCTCGCTCGCGGCGATCGCGCAGCGCCTGGCCGAGACCGGCGATCCCGATCTGCTGGTCTTCGACTACTCCCGTACGCACTGGGACGGCCGGATCACCCCCAACGCCAAGGCGAAGGTGCTCCTCGACAGTCCGCGCGGCGCCGTCGGCCTGGCGGACAACCCGGCCCTGCTCGACCTGCTCCAGGTGGCCTGGAACAAGGCGTACCGCCGTGACTTCGTGGAGCGCTGGGGCTTCGAGTACCCGCCCGGCTACTACGAGGACACCCCCTGGACGTACCCGGTGCTGATCGCCGCCGAGTCGATCGCGGTGCTCCCCCGGGTGTGCGTGCACTACCGCCAGCGCCGCCAGGGCAGCATCCTGCACAGCACCAGCCGCAAGCACTTCGACGTCTTCGACCAGTACGAGCGGGTCTTCGCGTTCCTCGACGCGCACCCCGAGTTCGACCGCTGGCGCGGCCCCCTCTTCGACCGGATGATCACCCACTTCCGGGTGGTCGAGAACTCCCCCGGCCGGCTCCCCGCCGAGGCCCGCGAGGAGTTCCGTGCGGGGTTCCTCCGCTACGAGAACGCCTACCGTCCGGCCGGGCACGTCACCCCGCCGGCCGCGAGCATCTCCGCCTCCCGCAGGGCCGTCGCCAAGCTGCCCGCCCCGCTGCGCGGCGCCGCCCGGCGCGCCTACCGCACGGCCCGCCGGGTGAAGGCGGCCCCGCGCAAGCTGCGCAAGCCGCTGCGCAGCGCGGTCCTGGCCGGCTACTACCGGGCCCAGCGGATGCTGCCGGTGCAGAACGACACGGCCGTCTTCGCCGCGTACTGGAACACGGACTACGCCTGCAACCCGGCCGCCGTCCACCAGAAGCTGCTCGAACTGGCGCCGAAGGTGAAGACGACCTGGGTCCTCAAGCCCGGCTCGCGCAACACCCCGCCGCCCGGCACGCAGGTCGTCCACCCCGGTTCGTTCGGCTTCTGGCGGGCGATGGCCCGCGGGAAGTACTTCGTGAACAACGTCAACTTCCCGACCCGGGTGGTCAAGCGCCCCGGCCAGATCCATGTGCAGACGCACCACGGCACGCCGCTGAAGCGGATGGGCGTCGACCTGGCCGAGTTCCCCGTCGCCCAGGGCGACCTGGACATGAAGACGCTGATGAAGCGGGTGGACCGCTGGGACTACAGCGTCTCCTCCAACAGCTTCACCACCGCCGTCTGGGACCGCGCCTACCCGGCCGAGTACGAGTCGCTCGACTACGGCTACCCGCGCAACGACGTCCTAGTGCGGGCCGGCGAGGAGGAGCGGCGGGCGGCCCGCGAGAAGCTCGGCCTGGACGCGGACTCCACCGTCGTCCTGTACGCGCCGACGCACCGCGACTACCAGAGCGTGCCGCGGCCGCTGCTCGACCTGGAGCAGTTCGCGGCCCGGCTCGGCGAGGGCTTCACGGTGCTGTCCCGCGCCCACTACTTCCACCTGAACCACCCGGGCGCCACCGGCCCGAAGGAGGGCTCCGGCGTCGTCGACGTCAGCCGCCACCCCTCGGTGGAGGAGCTGTTCATCGCCGCCGACTGCCTGCTCACCGACTACTCGTCGCTGATGTTCGACTACGCGCTGCTGGACCGGCCCGTCGTCGTCTACGCCAACGACTGGGAGGTGTACCGCGCGACCCGCGGCACCTACTTCGACATCCGTGTCGAGTCCCCGGGCCATGTGGTGGAAACCGAATCGGACCTTCTGGACGTCTTTCTCTCCGGACGCTGGTCCGACGGCGACTCCGCGAAGCTGCGGGCCGCGTTCCGGAGGCGCTTCTGTGAGTTCGACGACGGTTTCGCGGCGGAGCGCGTGGTACGCAAGGTCTTCCTGAACCAGGAGAATGAACCGCCGGTGGCGCTTCCCACGGAGCGCCCCGGCCCACGCACCCGCGGCTAGAGCTACCGTGTCCGGCGAGCCGTACGTCGCCGTCACACACGAACACCTTGAGGAAAGGCGCAGTACCCAATGCCTCCCCGCCTGTCAGTCGTCGTTCCCGTCTACAACGTGGAGCTCTTTCTCGACGAGTGCCTGCAGTCCATCGCCGACCAGACGTTCACCGACTGGGAGGCCATCGTCGTCGACGACGGCTCGACCGACGGCAGCCTCGCCATCGCCCGCGCCTGGGCCGAGAAGGACGAGCGGTTCCGGGTGGTCGCGCAGGAGAACAAGGGTCTGGGGCCGGCCCGTAACACCGGCGTCGCCCATCTGACGGAGGGCACGGAGTACCTGGCGTTCGTCGACAGCGACGACATCGTGCTGCCGGACACCTACGAGCGGTTCCTCACCAAGCTGGACGCGACCGGCTCCGACTTCGCCAGCGGCAATGTGAACCTGCTGAAGGCGGGCGAGGTCCTGCCGTCCCCGCTGCACCAGAAGCGCCTGGGCAAGGACCGCGACCGCACCCACATCACCCGGGACAAGGAGCTCGTCTACGACCGCACGGCGTGGAACAAGGTCTTCCGCCGCTCGTTCTGGGACAAGCACGCCTTCGAGTTCCCCGGCATCCTCTACGAGGACGCCCCGGTGACCCTGCCGGCCCACTTCCAGGCCGCGAAGGTCGACGTGCTCGGCGACCCGGTCTACCTGTGGCGGCAGCGGACCGGCGGCGCCCCGTCGATCACCCAGCGCCGGACCGAGCCGGTCAACGTCCGCGACCGCATAAGGTCGTGCGACTCCGTGAGCCGTTTCCTCGCCTCCCAGCCGGGCGAGGACTACGCGGAGCACAAGCGCTGGTACGACCAGATCTTCATCAGCGACGAGCTGCCGCTGTTCATGAGCGTGCTCGACGAGGCCGGTGACGAGTTCCGCGAGCTGTTCATGAAGGGCGCCGCGGACTTCCTCGGCCGGGTCGACCCCCGGGTCCTCACCCGGCTCGACGTGTCGCTGCGGCTCAAGTGCCACCTGATCGGCGAGGGCCGGCTCGACGAGCTCATGGAGCTGATCGCCTACGAGCGCGAGACCGGCCGGGCGATCCCCGTCACCCGGCAGGGTCTGCGCCACTTCGCCGACTACCCGGTGCTCGCCAAGGGCAAGGCGGTTCCCCGCGACGTCCTGCGCGTCGGCTCCGAGTTCTCCGCCCGCGCCCAGGTCGAGACGGTCGTCTGGCGCGACGGCCGCCTGCACCTCGACGGCCACGCCTACATCCGCAACCTGGCCGCGCCGAGGCCCAAGCCGTCCCTGCGCGTCCTCATGCTGCGCGAGAGCGGCAGCCGGCGCACCGTCCTCGTCCGGCCCAGCCGCACCCGGGCCGCCAGGGCCACCCAGACCTCCGGCCAGTCGCTGCACAACTACGACTGGTCCGGCTTCTCCCTCGACCTCAACCCCGCCAAGCTGAAGGGCCGGGGCGGCTGGCGCGACGGCGTGTGGCGGCTGACCGTCGCCACCGTCCAGGAGGGTGTGGCCCGCCGCACCCGGCTGAAGGCCGGCGAGAGCGGCAGCGCCGACAGCCCCTCCCAGCACTGGGTCGAGAAGGACGTGCGGGTCGTCCCGTTCGTCGCCGATAGTCATCTGTACCTGCGGGTCGACAAGGTCCGCGCCAAGCTGACCGGCCACCGCCGGGTGGACGGTGCCGTCGAGCTGTCCGGCGTCCTCGGTCACGAGGCCGCCGCGCCCGGCGTGACGTCCACGCTGCGGCTCACCCACGCCACCTCGGACGCGAAGCGGGAGTTCCCCGTCACCCGCGACGGCGCCGCCGACTTCTCCGTACGCGTCCCGCTCGCCGACCTCGACGTCGAGGGCCGTGACTCGAAGGACCTGGAGGTCACCGACAAGTGGGCGGCCGAGCTGGTCGTCGGCTCGAAGAGGTTCCCCGTCGCCGTCCACGACCGCCAGGGCGACCTGGGCCGCCAGTACGCCTTCGACGGCGGGGACACCACCGCCTGGGGCAGCCGGGCCGTGGCGATCGCCAACGACGGCGCCGGCCGCCTGGTGCTGCGCACCCAGCCGATCCAGCCCATGATCGCGGAGGCGTCCGTCTCCGCCGAGGGCCGGATCACCCTGGAGGGCGCGCTGCCCGCCACGGTCGACGAGCCGCTGGAGCTCGTGCTGCGCCACAGCCGGCACGCCGAGGAGCATCGCCACCCGGTCACCGTGGAGAACGGCACCTTCCACGTCGACTTCCTGCCGGTGCCCGACGGCTTCACCCGGGTGCCGCTGCGCCAGGGCCGCTGGTACCTGTTCGTGCGGACCGCCGAGAGCCGGGTCGAGGTGCCGGTGCGGGCCGTCCCCGCGGCGCTCGGCATCCTGCCGATCACGTTCTCGCTGCGGGGCCGCGACTACGCGCTGACCCACCGCTTCTACGACCGGCTGCTCATCGACTCGGCCTCCGACCTGGACGCGGAGGAGATCGGCTGGTTCCGCCAGCGCGAGATGCGCTCCACGGTCTACGAGAAGGCCCGTACGGCCGCGCTCAAGGACACCGTCCTGTACGCGTCGTTCTCCGGGCGCCAGTACTCCGACTCGCCGCGGGCGGTCTACGAGGAGCTGGTCCGGCAGGGTTCCGACCTGGAGCACGTGTGGGTCGTGGAGGACCGCCGGGCCGAGATCCCGGAGGGCGTACGCGTCATCCGCCGGTGGAGCCGCGAGTGGTACGAGGCGCTCGGCACCAGCCGGTTCATCGTGACCAACACCCACCTGCCGTTCTGGATCAGGCGCCGTGAGGGTCAGGTCATCGTGCAGACCTGGCACGGCACCCCGCTCAAGCGGATCGGCCACGACATCGACAGCGTGCAGTTCGCCGACCGCAAGTACCTGGAGAAGGTCGCCCAGGAGACGCCGAGCTGGAGCTTCCTCGTCTCCCCCAACCGCTTCTCCACCCCGATCATGAAGCGCGCCTTCCAGTACGACGGCGAGATCCTCGAGTCCGGCTACCCGCGCAACGACGTGCTGCTGTCCGAGAAGACGGAGGACCTGGCGCGCGCGGTCCGGGAGCGGATCGGGCTGCCGGAGGGCAAGAAGGTCGTGCTGTACGCGCCGACCTGGCGGGACGACCAGTTCTACCAGGCGGGCAACTACAAGTTCGATCTTCGTCTCGACATCAAGAAGGCGGCGCGGCGGCTCGGCGAGGACCACGTCCTGCTGGTCCGCAAGCACTCGAACATCGTGGACGCGGTGCCGGGCGCCGGCGACGGTTTCGTCTTCGACGTGTCCAGCTACCCGGACATCGCGGAGCTGTTCCTGATCACCGACGTGCTGGTCACGGACTACTCGTCGCTGATGTTCGACTTCGCGAACACCGGCCGTCCGATGCTCTTCTTCACGTACGACCTGGAGTACTACCGCGACCAGCTCCGCGGTTTCTACTTCGACTTCGAGAAGAGGGCCCCCGGCCCGCTGGTGCAGACCTCCGACGAACTCATCGAGGCGCTCGGCGACATCGACCGGATCGGCTCCGCGTACACCGAGGCGTACCGCGAGTTCCGCGACGTGTTCTGCGATCTCGACGACGGCCACGCCTCCGAACGGGTGATCGCCCGGATGCTGGAGCTCGCCCACCCCGACAGCCCGTCCACCAAGCCAGCGGAGCAGCGGTGAAGTCGCCTTCCCTCCCCCTCGTGAACCGGACCCTGGAACGGATCCCGCCCCGACGGCGGCTTCCGCTCGCGGTGTACGCGGCCACCCAACTGATCTTCCTGGTGTGGTGGGCCGCGTTCTACCCGGGTGGGATGAGCTACGACTCGATCTCGTACGTGTGGCACGTCACCACCGGGCACTGGATGTCCAACCACTCGGTGGCCTACGACGCGCTGGTCTGGCTCAGCATCCAGCTCACCGGTGACCTGGCGCTGCTGACGTTCCTGCAGTCCGTGGCGATGGCGGCGACCCTGGCGTACGTGGCGGTGACGCTGCGCATGTTCGGGGTCAAGGGGAAGTGGAGTTTCTCCGCGGCGGTGGCCTGTGCGCTGCTGCCGTCCCTCGGCACGTTCGTGATCTACGTGTGGAAGGACGTCGCCTACGCGATCGGCGCGGTCCTCGCCTTCGCGGCGGTGGGCCGGCTGGCCGCGCGCCGGCTGCGGGGCGACGCCACCGACATACGGGACCGGGCCTTCCGCAGCGAGATGGCGGTCCTGTTCCTCGGCTTCCTGTGCATGAGCATCTTCCGCAACAACGGCCTGCTGGTCGCGCTGATCGCGGTGCCGGTGCTGCTGCTGACGCTGCCGAGGATGCGCCGGTGGCTGCTGGTCGCGACGGTCGTGCCGGCGATGATCGGTGCGGGGCTGCAGTTGGTGATCTACCCGGCCGTCGGCGTGCAGACGCCGACCAAGGACCAGGTGTACGCGATGAACTACGCGGACATCGCGGTGGTGTACGGGCAGGTTCCGCACACCTTCACCAAGGCCGACACGAAGCTGATGGCGAAGGTCGCGCCGCTGTCGCACTGGAGCGGCAAGGCCGCCAACTGCTACAACGCCGACTGGGCGATGCAGAAGCCGATGAACCGCAAGCTGGCGGCCAAGTACAACGACCAGTTGGTCTCCCTGTGGTTCCGGGTCCTGGAGCGCACGCCGGACCGGATGATCTCGGCCCGGCTGTGCCGCTCGCACATCGCGTGGTCGCCGTACCCGGGTCCCGTGGACAAGATGGGGCACACCCTCATCAGCCCGCCGGCCGTGCCGAAGAACCTGTTCGGCTGGGCGGACTGGAACCCGGACATGAAGGACAGCCCCTACCGGCCGATCCTGAAGATCCGCCCGCTGTCCTACAAGCTGAACGACGCGGCGTACTTCGTGTGGCAGGCGAGCAAGACGGCGCAGTTGCAGTGGCTGCTGTTCCGCGGGGCGATCTGGTGCTACGCGGCGTACGCGATCGTCCTCGCCTTCTCCCGCAAGCACCGCACCTGGGCACCCGTGGCCCTGCTCGCGGTCCCGCTGGCCCTCCAGCTCACGGTCGTCGCGGCGAACCCGGCGCCGCTGGCCCGCTACATGTTCGCCCCGATGTTCCTGGGCATCCTGTGCCTGCCGCTGATCGGCGCGCGGCCCCGCTTCACGAAGCGCCCCGACCCGACCCCGGCCACCCCGGCCGCGGACCGCGCCTCCAACCCCCCGGACCCGGACCCCGACCCGGAACCGGCCCGGGTCGCCTGACGACCTGACCCGCGAACAGCGAAAGGGGCCCGCCTCCTCCCCACGAGGAGGCGGGCCCCTTTCCTGCTGCCCGTGCGCCGGACTCCGTCCGCCGACACGTGAGCGGGCCCCCGCCGGAACACTCCGGCAGGGGCCCGCAGACGCGCACCCGTCTAGAACGGGTTGAACTCGTCGAACTCCCGCTGCGCGTCGTCCCGCTCCGCCTCGCGGTCCCGGCGGCGCTGGGCGGCCGGGCGGGGGGCCTCCATGCGGTGGTCCTCGCCGCGGCGGCCGAGCATTTCGGCGCCGGCGGTCATCGAGGGCTCCCAGTCGAAGACGACCGCGTTCTCCTCGGGGCCGATGGCGACGCCGTCGCCGGCGCGGGCGCCGGCCTTCATCAGTTCGTCCTCGACGCCGAGGCGGTTGAGGCGGTCGGCCAGGTAGCCGACGGCCTCGTCGTTGTTGAAGTCGGTCTGGCGGACCCAGCGCTCGGGCTTCTCGCCGCGCACGCGGTAGACGTCCTCGTGCTCGTCGTAGGTGACGGTGAAGCCGGCGTCGTCGACCGCCTTCGGGCGGATGACGATGCGGGTCGCCTCCTCCTTCGGCTTGGCCGCGCGCGCCTTCGCGACGATCTCGGCCAGCGCGAAGGACAGCTCCTTCAGACCCGTACGGGCGACCGCGGAGACCTCGAAGACGCGGTAGCCGCGCTCCTCCAGATCCGGGCGGATCATGTCCGCGAGGTCCTTGCCGTCCGGGATGTCGATCTTGTTGAGGACGACGATGCGCGGGCGGTCGTCGAGGCCGCCGTACTGCTTCAGCTCCTCCTCGATGACATCGAGGTCGGTGACCGGGTCGCGGTCGGACTCCAGCGTCGCCGTGTCGAGGACGTGGACCAGCACCGAGCAGCGCTCGACGTGGCGCAGGAACTCCAGGCCCAGGCCGCGGCCCTGGCTGGCGCCGGGGATGAGGCCGGGGACGTCGGCGATGGTGTAGACGGTCGAGCCGGCCGTGACCACGCCGAGGTTCGGGACCAGCGTCGTGAAGGGGTAGTCCGCGATCTTCGGCTTGGCGGCCGACAGGACGGAGATCAGCGAGGACTTGCCGGCGCTCGGGTAGCCGACGAGCGCCACGTCGGCGACCGTCTTGAGCTCCAGGACGATGTCCTGGACGTCACCGGGCTCGCCGAGCAGCGCGAAGCCGGGCGCCTTGCGCCGCGCGGACGCGAGCGCCGCGTTGCCGAGGCCGCCGCGGCCGCCCTGGGCGGCGACGAACGTGGTGCCCTCCCCGACCAGGTCGGCGAGGACGTTGCCCTTCTTGTCGAGGACGACGGTGCCGTCCGGCACGGTCAGGACGAGGTCCTGGCCGTCCTTGCCGGAGCGGTTGCCGCCCTCGCCGGGCTTGCCGTTGGTGGCCTTGCGGTGCGGCGAGTGGTGGTATTCGAGGAGCGTGGTGACCGACTGGTCGACGACCAGGATCACATCGCCGCCACGGCCGCCGTTGCCGCCGTCCGGGCCGCCGAGCGGCTTGAACTTCTCCCGGTGGACGGAGGCGCAGCCGTGGCCTCCGTTACCCGCGGCGACGTGCAGCTCGACGCGGTCCACGAAGGTGGTCATGTTCTGTGCCTCCAGAGAGATTAAGCGTGGAATGTCTATCTAGTAACACGCGAAAGGCGGACCCGCTTCCCTGCCGGGAAGTGAGGTCCGCCTCCGCAAAGCGTCCGATCAGGCGACCGGAACGATGTTCACGACCTTGCGGCCACGGTGGGTGCCGAACTGCACCGAACCGGCCTGCAGGGCGAACAGCGTGTCGTCGCCGCCACGGCCGACGCCCGCGCCCGGGTGGAAGTGGGTGCCACGCTGGCGGACCAGGATCTCACCCGCGTTGACGACCTGACCGCCGAAGCGCTTCACGCCGAGCCGCTGGGCGTTGGAGTCGCGACCGTTCCGGGTGGACGATGCGCCCTTCTTGTGTGCCATTGCTCAGTCCCTCTTTACTTCGCGGCCGTCGGGATGGACGTGACCTTGATCGCCGTGTACTGCTGACGGTGACCCTGGCGACGGCGGTAGCCGGTCTTGTTCTTGTAGCGCAGGATGTCGATCTTGGCGCCCTTGTGGTGGTCCACGACCTCGGCCTGGACCTTGATGCCCGCCAGGACCCACGGGTCGCTGGTCACGGCGTCGCCGTCGACAACGAGCAGGGTCGAGAGCTCGACCGTGTCGCCAACCTTGGCGGTGGAAATCTTGTCAACCTCAACGATGTCGCCGACAGCAACCTTGTGCTGGCGACCACCGCTGCGCACGATGGCGTACACGCGGATCTCTCTCTCACTCGGGAACGGGACCTCTGATGCCAGCCGCCCGCGCGGGCCTGGGCCCACGGCGATCCGGAATCGGACGAGCGGCCTCTCCCGGAGACCCGGGAGGGAGGTGCTCAGAGGTGTGGCGTGCTAGTCGACACGCCGACGGTCTAGATTACGGGCGGCGCCCGTAGGGGGTCAAATCTCGGTCGTCTCGGCGACGAAGCCCTTGAGCCAGTCGCGGAAGTCCGGGCCCAGGTCCTCGCGCTCGCAGGCCAGCCGCACGATGGCGCGCAGGTAGTCGCCGCGGTCACCGGTGTCGTAACGGCGGCCCTTGAAGACGACGCCGTGGACGGGGCCGCCGACCCGCTCGTCGAACGCCATCTTCTGCAGGGCGTCGGTGAGCTGGATCTCGCCGCCGCGGCCCGGCTCGGTCTCCCGCAGGACGCCGAAGACGGCCGGGTCGAGGACATAGCGGCCGATGATGGCCAGGTTGCTGGGCGCCTCCGCCGGCTCCGGCTTCTCGACGAGGCCGGTGATCCGTACGACGTCGGCGTCGCCGGTCGGCTCGACGGCCGCGCAGCCGTAGAGGTGGATCTGCGCCGGGTCGACCTCCATGAGCGCGACGACGCTGCCGCCGTGCTCGTCGAGGACCTCCAGCATGCGGGCGAGCAGGGGGTCGCGCGGGTCGATCAGGTCGTCGCCGAGGAGCACGGCGAAGGGCTCGTCGCCGACGTGCGGCGCGGCGCACAGCACGGCGTGGCCGAGACCGCGGGGGTCGCCCTGGCGCACGTAGTGCATGGTGGCGAGCTCGTTGGACTCCTGGACCTTGGCGAGGCGCTCCTCGTCGCCCTTGCGGACGAGCGCCTCCTCCAGCTCGTAGTTCCGGTCGAAGTGGTCCTCGAGCGGGCGCTTGTTGCGCCCGGTGACCATCAGGACGTCCTCCAGCCCTGCCGAGACCGCCTCCTCCACGACGTACTGGATCGCCGGCTTGTCGACGACCGGCAGCATCTCCTTCGGCGTCGCCTTCGTGGCGGGAAGGAAGCGCGTGCCGAGGCCGGCGGCGGGGATAACGGCCTTGCGCACGCGGGGAGTGGGCTTGTTGTTCATCGGGCTGGTTCCTGGTTTCCGATCCGGGGGTCAAAACGTGTGGACCGTCCTCGGTAAGGAGGACGGCCCACACGGGTCGCGTCGGGGACTGGGGTCAGTCCTGCGCGGGGGCGGCGGTCTTCTTCGCCGCCTTCTTGGCGGTCGTCGTCTTCTTCGCCGCGGTCTTCTTGGCCGCCGCCGTCTTCTTGGTGGCGGCCTTCTTCGCGGTGGCCTTCTTGGCGGTCTTGCGAGCCGCCTTCTTGGCCGGGGCGGGGGCCTCGGCCTCGACGTCCGCGGGGACCTCCGCCTCGGCCTCGGCCCGGGCCTCCGCGGGGGCGGCCGCCGGGACGACGACCACGGCGGCCTCCTCGGCACCGGTCGGCGAACCGGCCGGAGCGGTGGCCTTGCGGACCACCCGGCGACGCTTCGGCGGGGCGGCCGCGGGGGCCTCCTCGACGACGGGCTCGGGCGCGGCCTCGGCGGCCGGCTCGGCCACGGGGGCCTCGACGGCGGCCGGGGGCTCCGCGGCGACGACGGTCTCGACCACCGGCTCGGCGGCCGGGGCCGGCGAACCGGCCGGGGCCGTGGCCTTACGGGTGGCACGGCGACGGGTACGCGGCGCCGGAGCGGCCTCCTCGGCCGGAGCGGGCTCGGCGGCCGGCTCGGCCACGGGCTCCGCGACCGGCTCCGGCTCGGCCTCGGCCTTGGCCTTGGCCTTCTCCTCCGCCTTGGGCTCCGGCTTCGGCTCCGGGACGACGACCTCGTAGGTCTCCGTCTCGGTCACGGCCGGCGAGGCGACCGGCGCCGACACCCGGCGGGTGGCCCGGCGACGGCCGCGACCGCGCGTGGCGGCGGCCTCGGCCTCCGCGACGCTGCCGTACAGCTCCTCGTCCGGGGCGATGGCCTCGGGCAGGGCCACCGGGGCCGCGAGCTCCGCCGCGACCTCGGCCTCGGTCTCCGTCTCGGCCTCGGCCGACTCGGCCGTCTCGACGCCCTCGTGCTCGTGCTCGTGCTCGTGGACGTGCTCGGCGCCGCCGCGGCCGCGCTTCTTCGCGCGCTTGCCGCCGCCACCGCCACCGGCGGTGGTCGGCTGCTCCATGTGGACGATGACACCGCGGCCGTTGCAGTGGACGCAGGTCTCGGAGAAGGACTCCAGGAGGCCCTGGCCGACCCGCTTGCGGGTCATCTGCACCAGGCCCAGCGAGGTGACCTCGGCCACCTGGTGCTTGGTCCGGTCCCGGCCCAGGCACTCCAGGAGGCGGCGCAGCACCAGGTCGCGGTTGGACTCCAGGACCATGTCGATGAAGTCGATGACGACGATGCCGCCGAGGTCGCGCAGGCGCAACTGCCGGACGATCTCCTCGGCCGCCTCCAGGTTGTTCCTGGTGACGGTCTCCTCGAGGTTGCCGCCCTGGCCGGTGAACTTGCCGGTGTTGACGTCGACGACGATCATCGCCTCGGTCTTGTCGATCACCAGCGAGCCGCCGGACGGCAGCCAGACCTTGCGGTCCAGCGCCTTCATGAGCTGCTCGTCGATCCGGTACGTGGCGAAGACGTCGACCTCGCTCGTCCACTTGGACAGGCGGTCGGTCAGGTCGGGGGCGACGTGCGAGACGTAGCCGTGGATGGTCTCCCACGCGTCGTCACCGCTGACGATGACCTTGGAGAAGTCCTCGTTGAAGATGTCGCGGACGACCCGGACGGTCATGTCCGGCTCGCCGTAGAGAAGCGTCGGCGCGTTGCCGTTCTTCGCCTTCTTCTGGATGTCCTCCCACTGCGCCTGGAGCCGCTCGACGTCACGGCGCAGCTCGTCCTCGCTCGCGCCCTCGGCGGCGGTGCGCACGATGACGCCCGCGTCCTCGGGGACGATCTTCTTGAGGATGGTCTTCAGACGCGAGCGCTCGGTGTCGGGGAGCTTGCGGCTGATGCCGGTCATCGAGCCCTCGGGCACGTACACGAGGTAGCGGCCGGGCAGGGAGACCTGGCTGGTGAGACGGGCGCCCTTGTGGCCGATCGGGTCCTTGGTGACCTGCACCAGGACCGACTGGCCGGACTTGAGGGCGGACTCGATGCGGCGCGGCCCGTTGGCCATGCCGAGCGCCTCGAAGTTGACCTCACCGGCGTACAGGACGGCGTTGCGGCCCTTGCCGATGTCGACGAAGGCGGCCTCCATCGACGGCAGCACGTTCTGGACCTTGCCCAGGTAGACGTTGCCGACGTAGGAGGTGGCCTGCTCCTTGTTGACGTAGTGCTCGACGAGCACGTTGTCCTCGAGGACGCCGATCTGGGTGCGCTCGCCGTTCTGGCGGACGACCATCACGCGCTCGACGGCCTCGCGGCGGGCGAGGAACTCGGCCTCGGTGATGATCGGGACGCGGCGGCGGCCCTGCTCGCGGCCCTCGCGGCGGCGCTGCTTCTTGGCCTCCAGGCGGGTGGAGCCCTTGATGGACTGCACCTCGTCGGACGGCTCGGCCTTCTCGCGGGCGGGGCGGGGCTCACGGACCTTGACGACCGTGCGCACGCCGTCCTCCTCAGCGGCCTCCGCCTCGGCGGCGGCGTCACCGCTGCGGCGACGGCGGCGACGGCGACGGCGGGAGCTGCTGGAGCCGCCGAACGCCTCGGCGTCCTCGCCCTCGTCCGACTCCTCGGTGTCGCCCTCGGCCTCGGCGTGGGTCTCCTCGGCCTCCTCGGCCTCGTCGGTGTCCTCGGCCTCGGCGAACTCGCCGCGGCGGCGGCGCCGGCCACCACGACGGCGGCGGCGGGACGGGCGGTCCTCGTACTCCTCGGTCTCGTCGGCCTCGGGCTCCGCCTCGGCCACGGCCTCGGCCACGGCCTCGGCCTCCGGGGTGGACTCGACCTCGGGCTCGTCGGCGACGGTGGCCGGGACGGGCTCGACGGCGACGGGCTCGCCGCGGCGACGGCGGCGACGGCGGGAGCCGGTCTCGGCGCGCTCGGGGGCCGGAGTGACCTCCGCGGTCTCGAATGCCTCCTCCTCCGGCTCCTCCTCCACGGCCTCGGCCGCGGCGATGGCGGCGGCGGTCTCCGGGGTCTGGAACATCGGCTCGGTGAAGACCGGGGGCTGGAAGACGGCGACGGCCGGGCGGGCGGCCCGGCGGGTGCGCGGCGCCTCGGCCTCGGCGGCCGGGGCGGCGAACTGCGGCGAACCGGCGCGGCGGCGGCCACGGCCGCGGGTGGCGGCCTCCTCGGCGGCGGCGACATCGGCCCCGTGCGAGGCGATCTCCTCGACGGTGTCCTCGGGCAGCGCCTCACCGGAGGTCTCGGCGGCGATCTCGGCGGCGGCGGAGGCCGTCACCTCGGGCGTGCCGGTCCTGCGGGTGGCGCGGCGGCGGGTACGGGGAGCCGGGGCGGCCTCCTCGGCCGGAGCGGGCTCGGCGGCGGGCGCGACGGGCGCGGCCTCGGCGGCCGGGGCCTCGATCGGCTCCGGGGTCGCCGTGGCACGGGTGGCCCGGCGGCCCGTCACGAGGTCCGCATGGGCTTCGAGGATGTGGCCGTCG
>NZ_JBEXQW010000023.1:0-132847 GCF_040612775.1 Streptomyces sp. NPDC006339 | reverse complement strand
AGGACTACACCGTCAACGACACCTCCAAGGTCGTCTGCGGCAACGTCAAGACCGCCAACGCCCACGTGTACATCGTCGACACCGTCCTCATGCCCAAGTAACGGCGGGCGCCGTTCGGCGCCCTTCCGGGCCCGTAGCAGCCGGTGGTCCGGCATCCTCACCCCCGAAGGGTGCCTGACCGCCGGCCTTCGTTTCTCAGGGGGCCTGCCCCCGCGCGTCACGGACTCACGGTCTCCGGGGGGCATGCCAATGACGTGACAGAGGAGCCCGTCAACAGCATACTTACCGTCCAGTAAAGTCTGCGGTCACGTTTCGCGACTGCTCCTGCCCGCCTCCCTGGCCGAAGGACCCCCATGACCCCCGCACGTTCCGCGCTCCTGCTCGCCGGGCTGATGGCCTCGGCAGGCGTTGCTCATTTCGTCGCGCCCAAGCAGTTCGACTCCATCGTTCCGCGCTCCCTGCCGGGCAGCCCCCGCGCCTGGACCGCGGCCAGCGGTGTGGCCGAACTGGCCTTGGCCGCCGGTCTGGCGCTACCGGCGACCCGCAGGGCGAGTGCCCGGGCCACCGCCCTGTTCTTCGCCGGGGTGTTCCCGGCGAACGTCAAGATGGCCTACGACTGGCGTACCCGCTCGACGAAGGCGAGAGCCGTCGCCTACGGGAGGCTCCCCCTCCAGATCCCGCTGATCCTCTGGGCCCGTCATACCGGCCGGGACGAAGTCAGGCGTGATGCCGTCGGCGTCGACGGGTGAGCAGGAGCAGCGAGGTGGCGACGAGGGCGACCACCTGCGCCGCGACGACGATGTTCTTGTCGGTGAACCAGGCCGGTTCGTACATGTTGGGCAGAGGGCCGAGTTCGCCGACGTCGACGTAGCGGTAGAGCAGGAGCGCGGCGAGTCCGCCCGCTGCGACGGTCCAGGCGAAGGCGTCTGCCAGGGCGCGGCGCCAGACGAGGACCAGCAGCGCCGCCAGCGCGGCGACGGCGGCCTCGATTCTGAAGAGGGTGCCCTGGCTGATGGTGGCGCTGACGGCGTCGTAGCGTTCGGCGAGGTGGGCGTGGAGGTAGGCGTCGACGGCGAGGCCGGCCGCGGCCAGGACGCGGGCGACCGCGCAAAGCTTCCGGTGTGCGGTGTCCGGCCGAGTCGGATCGTGGGGCATGAGGTTGCTCCGGCGTGAGGGGCCGCGTGGCCGTGCGGGTCAGCGGACGGTGAGGGTGCCCCTCATGGACGGGTGGATGTCACAGAGGTAGCGGTACGTGCCCGCGGTGGGCGGCGCGGTGAAGGTGGCGGTCCTGCCGCCTTCGATGGTGCTGGTGTCGAAGGAGTCGGCGGCTTCGGCTGTCACGGTGTGGGGGCTGGAGTCCTCGTTCACCACGGAGACCTTGGTTCCCGGTGCGACGGTGAGGTTCGCCGGTTCGAAGCGGAAGTTCTTGATGACGATGCGGGCTTCTTGGACAGCCGTGGCTGAGGTCGGCGATGGCGACGGGGAAGCGGGCGCGGACCCTCCGGAGTCGGTGCAGCCGACGAGTGGGGTGAGGGTGCACAGCAGGGCGATCGTCAGAACCGTGTGCCGTCTGCGGAGGCGGGGACGAGCGAGCAAGGGATTCTCCGGGATGTGTGCGCGAAGCCGGGGGCCAGGCGGGGCGGCCGGCCCCCGCCGGTCGGGTGATCAGGCACCGGTCCGAGGGGGTACCGGGTGGCCTGGGGAGCTCAGGCGGTGAGGAGCTCAGACGGTGAGGAGGTCGGGGCTGGCGGCCTTGTCGGTGCGGACGAAGTCGTCGGGCACCGGGTACTGGCCGAGGACGAAGTGCAGGATCGCGGAGTGCATCGCTTCGACGGGGGCGATGGTGGCGGCGGTGTTGACACCGTCCATGTTCGTCACGTTGAACGTGGCGAAGACGTACGTCTGGGTGGCCTGGTCCTCCAACTGGAGTGCCAGCTTCGCGACACCGGGGACGTCCTTGACCTGGCCCAGGGCCTTGACGACGTCGTCATGGTTGGACAGCGGAGTCCCGGTGATCTTCGGTCTGCCGGCCGCCGCCAGAATCGCGTTCCACGCTTCGGCGTGGTCCCGGTGCTGGCTCATGGCGGTCTCGGCGAAGGTGGCGACGGCCGGGGGTACGGTGCCGAGCTTGCCCGCCTTGGCCGCGGCGAGAGCGGCCTGGTAGGCACCCACGGCCTGGTTCTCCAGGGCGGCGGCCAGGGCGACGACCTTCAGATCGCCGGTGTAACGCCCGGCGCCCGGCGACGCCGACGGGCTGGGGGCCGCGGCCTTGATGTCGGTGTCACCACCGCCGCACGCGGCCAGGGCCAGCATGGCCGCGGACGCGCCGGCGCCGATCAGGAAGCCCCGGCGCCCCAGGAAGGAAGGCTGCTCCGGCTCGGGCTCCGTGCCGGTCCGCTTGAGGTCGAACAGTCCCTCCACCATGTCACGTGCCGAGGCGTGCATGACGGGCAGGGTCGCCTCGTGGGCATCACGCATCTCTGAGGTGAGGCGGGAGAGTTCACCCTCGCTGATGGGCAGCTCCCAGCCGCCCTCGCGGTTGCTCATTTCACGGCCCCTTCGTTGACCGGGGAGGCGTTTTTGGTCGGGTAGAAGGCGTCGGGGAACCCGACCTTTCCGGAGGCCGCCGGAAGCTTGGCGACGTCGGTGGGGATGGCGATCAGTTCGGGCATGTCGGCGGCCAGCAGTGCCTGCACGGCCAGCAGCGTGGCCCGGTGCTGGGCTTCGACCGGGGCCACGGAGGCGAAGAGCTGCCGCAGGTTGCGGTCCTGGACCTGTCCGATGTTCTTGGTGTAGGTCTGCGCCGCGACGTCTTCGAGGGTGATGGCCAGCTCCACGACGTCCGCCGGGGTTTTGATCGTCGGAAGCTTCTCCTCGACGATGGCCGCGTACTTGGGGTCGGGGCCGTTCTGGGCTTTCCCGCCGGCCTTGGTGGCCGCCGCGTTGAACGCCTTGGCGTACGCGGTGTGCTGCTCGGTCGTCTTGGTGATGAACGCGACGACGGTCTTGTTGCCGTTCTTGATGAACGGCAGACCGGCCGCGGTCCGGTAGACGTCCACCGCCAGGTTCTCCAGCGACGCGGCTGTCTGGAGCGCCATGATGTCGTTGCTGGTCGCGGCCATCGCGCGCCCGGCCCCCAGCAGCGTGGCGGCGCCCGCCGCGCCGAGCACCGTGGTGCGGCGCTGCCACCAGTAGCGGCGAGCGGGCTGCGCGGCCTCGGTGAAGTCCGTCAGCGCCGCTCGCGTGACGCGCAGCGCATCGCTGTTGAGGTCTTGTGACTGCTCGGTCAGCTCCCTCAGGAGTCTGGTGTCGATGTGTTCCGTGCCCATCAGGTCCTGCCCTTCTCTTCCGTGCCGGCCGGCACGGGCGTTGCTCTGTTACTTCGGTACGCGGGACTCGGCGGCCGAGCGGAATCGCGCGAACGGCCCATACCGGTCGGGTCGCCGCTGGGTCACCCCGGGCCCATGGCGGCGCGCGCGGTGAGCCCGAGGCCCACGACGAGGACGAGTGCCGAGGTGCCGACCGGCGCGTAGCGGGACATGCGCCGTACCCGCTGCCAGCGGTCGGCCGCGGCGGCTTTCAGCCCGGCTTCGACGCGGTCGCGCAGCCGTACGAGCAGAAGCCCGGCGAGAGTGAGAGTGGCGGCCATCCCGAGGCCGTAGGCGAGGACGAGCAGGACGCCGAAAGCGGTACGGCCCAGTGCGACGGCGCCGAGGAGGACGATGAGAGCGGACGGACTCGGTACCAGTCCGCCGGCGATCCCCATCCCGATGAGACCGCTCCGAGTGGTACGCGCGGCCGCCGGCTTGTGGGGGTGGGGATGAGGGTGAGGGTGAGGGTGGTCGTGGTCCTGCTTCGTCAGCAGGGCGACGGAGCTGCCCTGGTCGTTCTCGGTGTGGGGGTGGCGGCGGTCGGGGATGACCGGTGCGGGGTCGTGCTCGGCATGGTGGTGCCCGTGCCCGGGGTGACCATGGTCCGGGCCGTGGTGATGGTGGTGACCGTGAGCATGGCCGTGATGGTGATGCCCATGGCCGTGCCCGTGCCCGTGCCCGTGGTGATGGCCGGTGTCCTCGTGGGAGAGGGCTGAGCGCAGCAGCCACAGTCCGATGGCGGTGACCAGGAGGCCACTGGTGATACCGAGCCAGGTCAGGACGGTCTCGCCGGCCAGGTGGGTGGCCAGGGGGAGTGCCAGACCGAGGACGAGGACCCCGCCGGTGTGGGTGAGGGTGACGGTCGCGCCGACGGTGACCGCGTCCTTCGGCGTGCCACGGCGCCCGGCGAGGTAGGCGGCCATGAGGGTCTTCCCGTGGCCGGGCAGAGCCGCGTGGGACGCCCCCAGCACGATGGCCAGGGCAAGAGCCAGCAGCCCGACCGGCACGGTCAGCTCCCGTGAACCGACGAGGGACTCGAAGGCCGAGGAGACCTTGCTCATGACCGTGCCGACAGGGCCGGAGTCGTCGGACGCACTCCGCGTCGAGGAGCCCGGCCCGCTGTGGCCGGGTGCGGTGTGGAGCGACGCCGTTCGCTGGTCCGAGGGGGTGGCCAGCGGATCCTCGGGATAACGGCGCAGTTCATCGGTCGACGACCTGGCCGGCACGTCCGCCTCGAGGAGTTTCACGCCGTCGCCGCGGACGGTGATCTCCTGCCAGCCGATACGCCGGGTGTCGTAGGACGTGCGGAGCTCGACGTGCGCCGGGGAGCGCAGGTCGGCGGTGGCGGTGAGGGTGCACTCGAGCCTGCTGGTCTTCAGCCCGGCCTCGCCTGGATGGTGGGTCAGGGTGGAGGTCGTGACGGGAGCCCAGCGGAGTGGCACGCCGTCGGCCGTCGCGTGCAACCGCGCGGCGAGGGCGGCACAGCTCTTGCCGGCGTACGCCGTCGACTCCTGCGGCGAGACCCTGCCGTCGTGGTCGCGGTCGATGGCCGGGAGCTCCTGCATGGCGGCGATCTCGGCCCGGTCGACGACCAGGAGGGCGTCGACGCGGTCCGGGTGCAGCACGAGCCCGGTGTGGTGGTTGACGGTGAAGTTTCCCAGCGGGTGCGCCTGTGCGGCGGGGGCCGAGGCGCCGGCGATGAGAAGGGCCGCTGCCGCGCCGGCGGACGTGCGCAGGAGGGTCGGGATCATGCGGTGTCGTCGATTCTGTTGAGCGCGTTGCGGGCTTCGGGGGCGTGCAGGGGGTGGAAGCGCGCGTCGATGGAGAGCGCCCGCCGGAGGTCGTCCCGGGCTTGTCCGAGGTGGCCGAGTGAGAGGTGGATCATTCCGCGGTGGTAGTGGAAGAGGGCGCTGCGGGTGCCCAGGGAGAGGGCCCGGTCGGCGTGCTCCAGTGCCTCGGTGTCGCGGCCGGCGCGGTGCAGGGCCCAGGCGTAGGCGTCGTGGACGGCGATGAAGGGCCTTCCGGCCAGCGCTGTGCCGGCCATCGTGACGGCCTTGCGGGCATCTCCGTGGTCGGCTTCGAACAGGACGGCGTCGACGTCGGCGGGGCCGCCGCTCGCAGCGCGGATCCGTTCCTGGGCACGCAGGATCGCGTACTGGGCCTCTGCCTGCTCGGGACGCCCGAGCGACTGCTGGAGTTCGCCCAGACCGAGCAGGTAGTGCGGCAAGGGAGCGATCGAGATGGCGGAGGTGTAGTCGCTGACGGCCGGTTCCGCGTTGCCCAGTGCCGTGTGGGCACGGGCGCGGGCTTCCAGGAGGGCGGTGTCGCGCGGGGCCTCCCTGAGTCCGGCGTTCGCCTGCTCGATCGCTGCGCGCGGGTCCCCGTCCTCAAGGGCGAGGAGCGCCAGATGGGCGCGGGCGAAGGACCTCTCGTCCGTGGTCGCCGCCGCTCTGAGCGAGCGCGTCATCAGCTCGCGGGCGCGGCGCTGGTCGCCCCGCAGCTCCCACGTGTAGGAGGCGCGGGCGTATGAGGCACTGTCCGGTCGCAGGTCGACCATGCGCTGCACAGTCCGGTACGACTCCTCGTACCGGCCCGTCTGCGTCAGGGCGTCGGCCAGTACGCCGTGGGCGGTCGGGCTGTACGGGTTGGTCGTCGTGGCCTTCCGGGCCCAGTCGAGCGCTTCCTCGAAGTCGTGACGCCCGGCGGCGAGCGCGCCCATGGCGGTCTCCGCCTGGTCGTTGCCGGACGGCTGGAGCTTCAGAGATCTCCGCAGCGCGTTCTCCGCCCGGTCGTACGTGGCCGGGTCGGCGGTGGCACGGGCCTGCTGGACGTATGCCATCCCCAGGACGGCCCACCCACCGGGGTCCTTCGGGAGCCGGCGTACGCGTTCTTGGAGCGCGGCGACGGTCCCCCGGCCCGCGGTGGCACTTTGCGACGCGTTCCCGGTCGGGCCGGTCGGCGAGGGCCCGGTCGGAGCAAGGCCCACGGCTCCGACGACGAACATGACCGCCCCGAGAGCGAGGGTGACCGCCGTACTGCGCAGGTGTCTGCGCCTGCGAGGCGGTTCGGGGACGCAGGTGATCTGGCCGGGCACTGATCCTCCGGTCGTGCAAGGGCGGGCAACGGGCGCCCCCGGTGGGCACGGCGAGTGCCGTGCCCACCAGGTCACGTACGTCAGGCGGTACGGCGGCGCCGCCAGACGCGGTAGCCGCCCACGCCGAGCAGCAGTGCGCCCATAGCGCCGAAGGCGGATGCCTGGGCCGGCTTCAGCGAGGACTGCTGCACGCCGCTGCCTCCGCCGGAGCGGTTGACGTTCTTGGTGTGCGGGAGTGCCACGTACGGGAACGACCGGCCGAAGGCGACCTCGTTGGCGTTGACGCGGTCGCCCTCCGCGAGCGCCGGGACGAGCTGACCGGTCTGGGCGGCGCCTTCGACGGCCTGCAGGGAGATGTCGATGACGTCGTCGGCCAGGCGCCGGCCGTTGGGGAAGCCGGCCAGGTCACCGGCGAGGACGCCGAGACGGTTGGGCCGGGCGGTCGGCGGTACGGCCATGTTCAGGCGCAGCTCCTCCGCCGGGACGATCTGCCGCAGGTCGGCGTCCTGGTTGAGCCTGTGGGCGTTGAGGTCGGCCTGGATCGGGCCGCACGCCTTGCAGATGCCGGTGAGGTAGATCTCGGCGAGGTCGTTGCGCGGAGTGGCCGGCGCGGGGATGCCGTACACCTGCTGGATGAGCTTGGGCAGGATCGGGTCGTACACCTTGTCCACGACCGGCTGGACGGTGCGGTCCTGGTCGGGCGAGATGGAGTTGAAGGCGTCCTTGAACTGCAGCGGGACGACGACCTCGTTGACCAGCGGGTTGCCGAGCCGGGAGACCTGCCGGAAGCCGTCCTTGGTCTTGGCCTCGGGGTGGCCGCCGGTGACGTGGGCGCCTCGGCGTTCGGTGGTCGACCAGATGCCGATGACCGGGTTACGGGTGGCGTTGCCGCGCAGCGCCAGGTCCTTCTTGGGGATCTGCAGGGCGACGGTGTTGACGTTGTAGCCGGCCAGGGTGTCCTGGCCGCGCTTGCTGAGGTCGCCGCCGTACAGGAGGTCGAAGACCCGCAGGTCGGCGAAGAACGGGTCCTCGGTCTGACCCGCGAACGCCCTGCCGCCGCCCTGCAGACCGAGCACGGCCTGGTTGCGCAGGGCGCCGTAGTTCGGCATGGACGCCTCGCCCGTGCGCGACGGTGCGACGGGCGCGTCGTGCAGCAGGGTACGGGTTTGGCCACGCGCGTCGGTGACGGTGAGGTCGTAGAACTGCCGGAAGTTCAGGTCCGGGTCGTTCAGGGACGTGACCTGTCCGGTGTTGTACAGGAACTGGTTGGCCGCGTCGCGGATCTCGTTGCGGAACTTCCACGTGTAGGTGACGTCCGGCCGGCCGTCACCCGTGTTGTCGATCTTGATGGTGTAGCAGGCGTCGTCGGCGAACGGGTAGAAGTTCGGCCCGCCGTTCGGCTCCTCGAACGGGATCCAGTTCGCGACGAGGGTCACCGTGTCACTGCGGTCGGGGCTGGTGAACGCGTACACGTCGGTGTTGTCCGCGCGCGGGTCACCGGCGATGAGGGGTGCCTCGCGGTGGCTGGAGGCGACGCTGGTGCTCGGGGCGAGGGTGAGCACCGCCAGGCCGGTGGCCAGAGCGCCGGCGCCCAGGACGAGGAGCGACTGGTCGACGACGCGCTTACCGGGCCTCTTGGAACGGGACATTTACGGCTTGTCCTTTCGGCTGCGAACCCATCCGGCCCGACCGGATACGCGGCGGGAAGCGGGGGTTCAGCACGTGTGGGGGTGGTGACCGAGCGAGGGCGGCCGGTCTCGCGCAGGGATGCCGGACCGAGCCGCCGCGTGGATCACCACGCGCAGGCTGCGTAAGCCGTAGAAAAGCATGAGCGCAGCGTCACCGAAGCGGTCGGAAAATCACGACACAGCGTGATGCGAGGAGAGGGCTCTGGTAAAAGCGCAGGTGAAGCCGGGTGAGCGCCCGGCGGAGTGGTCCGGAAACATCGTCGACACGAAATGCCGTTACGCCACTCAGGCATGGGTGCACCTTAATGCGAATTATGCGCAATAAGGAGGAGGTGTTGGGGGTGCCTCAACCTGGCCATCCGCGCGGGCGGTGGCGCCGAATGAAGGGTGACAGACGTGAAAGGCGGTGAGTGACATGACCGACGAAGAGTTCCTTCGACTCCTGCAAGAGGCGAGGGCGGAAGCCCGCAGAACCTCACTGCCGCCGCCGGTTGCCGCGCCCGAGGACGAGTCGCTCTACGAGACGCTGGGACGGCACGCCGAATGGGGCGCGGCCGCCCACTGAGCGCGTCGGGTGTGTGCCCTGGGTGCCGACCCGGCTGGTTCCTTCGAGTGAACGTGATCGCCTCCTCCAAGCCGGGGCACCGCCACAGCCGAATCACGTACGCGGACCTCGTCGGGGCCCGCGCGGTGCCCGAGGTGCCGGCGAGTGAGCGTGATGGGGAGCTGCGAGATGTCGCGTGTAGGGATGAATGTCCGAGTTCGTCACACCGCGCACTCAACCGCACAACGGCAGCGCCGCGACGGCCGGCCCGCTCACTTCACCGTGGCCACCGTGGCCTGGTCTGGACCATCTCGGAGACGCATGATGCGCACAGCAGTAATCGCCTACGCACTCGCCGCCTCGGTGCTGACGGCCGTCCCCTCCGCCATCGCGGCCGACGCCCGTGGCGGCGGCTGGGGAGGCGGTGACAAGGGCCTGATGTCCGTGGGCCTCACCGAGGACCAGCGCCTGGTGGGCTTCCGGGTGCACGACCCCTCCGACCTGTGGGACCTGGGCCGCATCAGCGGCCTGCGATCCGACACCAAACTGGTCGGAATCGACTTCCGTGTCCAGAACGGCAAGCTGTACGGCGTCGGTGACCGAGGCGGCGTCTACACCCTCGACAAGAACGCGCAGGCCGTCAAGGTCTCCCAGCTCACCGTCGCACTCTCCGGCAGGTACTTCGGCGTCGACTTCAACCCGGCGGCCAACCGCCTGCGCGTCATCAGCGACACGGGCCAGAACCTGCGTCACAACATCGACGACTCGGCCGCACCGCTCACCACCACCGTCGACGGCACGCTCACCAACCCCACCATGCCGCCGTCGACCGCACTCGGCGTGACCGGGGCCGCCTACACCAACAACGACCTCGACACCGCGACGTCGACCACGCTGTTCGACATCGACACCGCCAACGACCGCGTCTCCCTGCAGTCGCCGGCCAACGCCGGCACCCTCGCCCCCACCGGCGGTCTCGGCGTCGACGCCGGGCCGTCGGCCGGCTTCGACATCTACTACTCCCCCCGCAAGGGCACGAACCACGGGTTCGCAGCCCTCACGTCCGGCGGCAGCCACCGCTTCTACAAGGTGGACGTCCTCAACGGACAGGCCGAGCTCATCGGTTCGTTCCCCGCATCCCGCCGGGTCACCGACATCGCCCTCCCCCTCGACCAGAACTGACCCCGGCCCGCCGGGCAGCCCGAGCCCTGTCGCCCCGGCGGCAGGGCTCCGGGGCGAGGGAATCCCGGTGGGCCCGGGCATCTGCCGCAGGGGGCTCGCACGGTCGGCACGGCATCGCGTCCCGTCGCGTGCCTTCCTCTAGGCAGTGGCGAAGGCGGTGAGGGTGAGCGGAGGGCTGGTGGGCTGGGGAGATCCACCGGCCGGTTCGAGGGTGATGCCCATGCCGGTCGCCTGGCCCACCGGCCCGTCGAGAAGGGTCACCGTGGTGGCCCGGTCGGGTGCGAACAGACCGGCCGGGCGCATGGTGCCCCGGTCGTCGAACCATAGCTGGTACACCTTCCCGGCGGGCGGTTCGGCCAGCCCGGTCGCGGTGAACACCGCCCGGTCGCGGCTCTTGGACACCGCCACGGTGCCGGTGGCTTGCCCCGGCAGGCGTGTCACCGCGAGCTGGACGTCGGGAGCGGACAGAACGGCCGCCACGGCGTCTGCCGCCTGCTGGACGCGCTGGGTGTCCTGCTCCGCGTCGCGAGCGGCGTTCGTCTGCACGACGGCGGTACCACCGAGGATGACCGCCGAGGCGATGCTCGCGGCCAGCGCCCACACCAGGCCCGTACGGCCGGCACCTCGACGCCTCGGCCGCGGCACGGGGTCCACGTGCACCTCGGGCGGCAGTTGGCGTACGAGAGGGAGCTGCCGCATGACGTTGTCGTGCAGGGACGCGGGGACGGGTGCGGACGCCGCGAGCGCGAGCCGCGCTGCCGTCTCGGAGAGCTCTCGTACTTCCCGGGTGCACGAGACGCAGTCGGCCAGGTGCCGTTCGAACGCCTTGCGTTCGGCGTCGCCGAGCGCGTCGAGCGCATAGGCTCCGGAGAGCATGTGCAGGTCGTCCGGGTTCATGCCGTCACCCCCAGGCAGTCGCGCAGCTTCATCAGGCCGTCGCGCAGTCGGGTCTTGATCGTGCCCAGCGGCTGGGCGAGGTGTTCGGCGACTTCTCGGTAGGTCAGCCCCCTGTAGTAGGCGAGCGTCACCGACTGTCGCTGCAATGCGCTCAGCCCTCGCAGACAGGACCTGACGGCGTCACGCTCGAACCGTGCCTCGACCTCCTCGACCACCTCGTCGAACTCGGGCTCGCGATCAAGGAGTGCGGCGCGTTCCTCACGCGACGACGCGGCTTGTTCCGACCGGACACGATCGACCGCCCGCCGGTGAGCCATGGTGAGCACCCACGCGAAGACCGACCCACGGCCTGGATCGTAACGGGGCGCCGTCCGCCACACCTCCACCAGAACCTCCTGAGCGACCTCTTCCGACATGGCCCGGTCGCGCAGGACACGGCTGACGATGCCGAAGACCGGTTCCGACACGGCATGGAAAACCTCGGTGAACGCCTCCTGGTCGCCCTCAGCCACCTTCTTCATCAGCGACGGGAGGTCGGCGTAGAGCTCAGGAAGCCTGTTACCGCGGACGTTGTCTGTCACAGAAGTGATTCTCCAGCATGGTGACGGCCTCGGTGGTGAGCTGCCGCCGAGGCCGTCATGGTGGCGGGACAAGGGTGGCCCCAAGGTTGTGGGTGCCCCTTCTCGCCGAGGGCTAGTTCATGCCCATGGAACCGCCGCTGTGGCCTTCGATGGCGCCGCAGTTGGCGGGGGCGGTGGCCTCCTGGGGCAGCTTGGGGTCGAGCTCGCTCTTGCCCTTGCCGAAGTCGTACATGCCGTTGCCGTTCGGGTCGATTCCGTGCTGAACGACGTGCAGGTACGTGATGTTGTCGGCGACTGCCTGGGAGACGGTGATGGTCCGCGAGTAGGACAGGTTGCCGTCCTTGTCCGCGACCGGCATCCGGTCGACGGCGAGACCGCTGGCCTTGGTCGTGTCGCCCTTGGTGGTCAGGGAGATGTTGATGTCTCCGTAGGCGGGCAGACCCTCGGCCGTGGTGACGATGCCGTCGCGGTTCTTGTCGGCACTGGCGTCAGGGCACGTGAAGTCGTGCCCGGTAGTGGATCCATGGATGTGCTGGGCGTGCGGCTGGCCCGGGACCAGGCCCTGGGCGTCGATCTTCACCGTGAGCTGACGGCCGTCCAGCGTGAGCTGCGCGGTTCCGCGGGCACCTGAGTCGTTCAGCTCCCGCAGGTCGACCTCGTAGCTCTGGCCGTGCTGCGACTTCTGGCCCGCGTCGTTCGTGTCGTGGGCCAGTGCCGGGGCCGCCACGGCGAGCGTGAGGGCAGCGGGGAGGGCCAGGAGAGTGGTGAGCCGGGTTGAGCGCTTGACTGTCATCGCGATGCATCCCCTTCCGGGGAGGTATCACCGGCGTGAAGCCGGATCGCGTTCGGACGTTCGTCCCTTTCACCCTCTATTCGGTGCCATCGCGGAGAAAGATTGCTCGCCGGTGGCCCCCAACGACGCTCGGCGGGGCTCAGCCGTCCCGGCATGGTGGCCGCCCGCACCCTCGCACCCGTCGCCGCAAGTCTGGCGGACCACTGCTCCCCGCGGCTGCGGGGATCAGGGAAGTGCTAGGTCGTGTTCTTCGTAAGTGGCGGGACCATCCCCGCGAGCGGGGGAAGCAACGGTCCGTGCCACGGCTCTAAACCGCCCCGACGGGTGGCGCATCTGGGGGCACCGGCACGGTGCGAGCCGCCGTCCAGCGGGCCTATGCCCAGGACGCGGCGGCCGGTGGGGAGCGACGCCTTCTCGCGTGAGGCCGCCCACTCGTCATCGGCAGCGCGTTCAGCGACGGTGCGAGCTCTCGGAGCGCGGGCAGGCCGCTCGGGCATCCGCGGTCCTCAAGGCGGGCCGTAGCCAACCCCGGCACCCGCCCGGCGAGCTTTGGGCGAACCCCGGTGGACGCCCCGCCCGATGTGCTCGCCAACCGTGATCAATCTCAGCGCCAACGGCTGTACCGAGTTCCCGGAGGCCGCAGTAGGCGCGGGCCCCTTCGACGAAGGTCTCGTCGGCAAGGGCGGCTGCTGTGACTCCGAGCCGCAGCCGCAGTTCGGCGGAGACCTCCCGGGGCGCCCGGCAGATCTCCTCAGCGGTGACGGTCGGCGGTGAGCAGGGTGATGTCCTGGACGTGCAGGTCACGATCGTCACCCGGCCCGGGGAGGAGCGCGGTACCGCAGAGCATCGCGGCGATGGCGTACCTGTGGCCGTGCAGGCCGACCGCGTGCGACGGCCCTGCCAGGCCGTCGCAACGTCCCGCGTCCGGTGACCACGCGGGCGGGCGACTCGCCGCCGTCTTCCCAACTGCCGCTCGTGTGGGTGGTCGTGTCTCGGCCTGCTTCTCCTAGCGGGATCAGGAGTGAGGGCCTTGTGTGAGCAGGAGAAACCATCCTGCTTCCTGGAGTATGTGTCTGAAACTCCCGTTTGCACACACATTCCCCTTTTCTCTGTGCCCAGGGTGACAGCAAGATCGGCTCTCGGTCCGCCTCGGGGCGGATGAGCGGAAGCCGACGTCGGAGAAGGGGTGCGGCATGGAATTGGCCCGGAAGTGTCCGAAGCGGTGGCGGGGAGCGGTCCGCCGGAAGATGGGAGGGCGCCGGTGAGCATTTCCTCCACAGAAGACGGCGGCTTCGCCCCGGTGATCCACACGGTCGCGGGAACGGGAGCCGCGGGGTTCAAAGGGGAGGGCGAGCCCGCCGTTTCGGCGCAGATGAACTGCCCGTACGGGATCGCGATCGACAGCACGGGCACCCTGTACTTCTCCGACTACAAGAACCACCGCGTCAGGAAGATCACCAGCGACGGGAAGGTCAGTACGGTCGCGGGGACCGGAACGCCGGGCCACCGGGGGGACAACGGCGCGGCGGTGTCGGCGCAGTTGAACCATCCGCGCGGGGTGGCGCTGGACAGCGAGGGCAACCTCTACATCGCCGACGACCAGAATCACCGGGTCCGGAAGGTCACGGCCGACGGGATCATCAGCACGGTCGCCGGCACGGGGGTCGCGGGCTTCAGCGGCGATGGCCGTGCGGCGACCTCGGCCCGGCTGAACCAGCCGTACGGGGTGGTGGTGGACAGTGCAGGTGTGCTCTACATCTCCGAGTGGGGCCACGACCGGATCCGGAAAGTCACCACCGACGGGAAGATCAGCACGATCGCCGGCACGGGCGCCGCGAGCTACGGGGGCGACGGTGGCCCCGCGGTCTCGGCCCCTCTCAGGGCCCCGTTCGCGATGGTGGTGGACGGCGCCGGTGCTCTGTACATCGCTGATGCCAGCAACCACCGGGTCCGGAAGATCTCGGCCGACGGGATCATCAGCACGGTCGCCGGCACGGGTGCCGCGGGGTTCGGCGGCGACGGCGGGCAGGCGACCTCGGCCCGGCTGAACCGCCCCCAAGGGCTTGCCCTGGACAGCACCGGCGCCCTGTACATCTCCGACTACAAGAATCACCGGATCCGGAAGATCTCGGTGGACGGCGTTATCTCCACAGTTGCTGGCACGGGCGCCCCGGGATTCGGCGGTGAGGGCGGCCCGGCCGCTTCGGCGCAGTTCAACGAGCCGATGGGGCTCGCCGTGGACTGTGTCGACACCCTCTACATCGCCGACCACGGCAACCACCGGATCCGGAAGGTCACATCGGAGAAGATGGCCGGCATGCCCGACTCGGGCGCGGTGGTCTCCTGGGCGAATGTGCGCAGCAGACTGCGGATCGGGGTTCACCGCGAGTCGCTCAAGGACGGGGCCGAGGTGCACCAGGTGCTCGCCGCGCCCAGGAGCCACCAGCGGTGGCGTCTGATCGCGGCCGGCCAGGTGGACGGCGAGGTGCTGTACCGGATCGAGAACGTGCGCAGCGGCAAGGTCCTGGAGGTCGCCGACGCGCAGGAGGCGGCCGGGGCGGCGGTCGCGCAGCGGGCCTACGAGGGCGGCGACGCGCACCACCAGCACTGGAGGCTGATCCCGGCCGGCCCGGCGCACGACGCCCCAAGGGTGTTCGAGATCGCCAATCACCACAGCGGTCTGCTGCTACGGGTGGACACCAACGCCCGCGTGTCCGTCAAGCAGTACGGAGCGGAGGGCGACCACCGAGGCCGGCAGTGGCAGATGCTTCCCGAATAGCGTGGGCGTGGGGGCAGGGACGGTCTCGTCCCTGCCCCCACACACGTCCCATGCGCCCCACGCGCTCTCCGGCTCTCCGACCCTCCTGGGATCAGGACGGCTTCGGTGCGGTCGCCTTGGGCGCCTTGGGCGCTTCCGGGGCCTTGGGTGCCTCCGGGGTCTTGGGCGGCTTGCTGAAGTCGTTCTTCTTCGGCCTGCTCTCCAGGTCCTCGTCCTTCTGGAGGTCGCCGTGCTCCTTCACCGTCGCGCTCGCCTCCTGCATGCCCGCGGAGGCCGCCTTGCTGACCGATCCGGGATCCTGGGCGAACTGCGCTTGGGCGCCGGCGGACGCCTGGGTGGTCTGGATGAAGGACCCGAGGAAGCCCAGGACGGCCCGGGCTTCGGGTGAGGTCTCCTGCACGATCTTCGCCCGGGAGGAGGCGCCGTGGATCGCGTTGCCGAACAGGCTGGTGCTTGTGTCGTCGTAGGTGTCGTCGTCGGAGTCCTCGAAGTCGACGCCCTCACCTGGCTGGGGCTTCGTGCCGTCGGTGGTCACGGAGAAGAGCCCGGCGCCCTTGCCCGCGGAGTGGAAGATGTTGTCGAACACCATCGTCGTCACCTCTGGTGGTTGTGGCGGCGGTGCCGCGCGGTCAGGGCTGCTTGTAGAGCGTCTGTTGGCTGGCGGACAGGCTCTCGACATTGAGCATGGTGTGGTGGACGTCGAGAGCGGAGACGACCTCGGCCAGTCCCTTCATGCGGAAGCCGCCGGGTGCCAGGTCGATATCGCTGATGTCGCGGGCGACCGTCCGGCTCAGCCCGGGATGGGTGCCGGGCTGCGGGGGAGACAGGACCTTCACCGGCACGTCGTACTCCACCGCGATCAGTCCGGAGAAGCTCACCGGGATCTCGTAGGTGTACTGCTTGCGGGTGCGCCGCTGCGTGACGACGGTCTGGACGCGGGAGTTCGGCGGCACCTTCCCGGAGATCTGCGACTTCGAGGCCCAGCTCGTGGTCAGGGAACCTCCGACGGTGGCCGCGATGCCGAGGGCAAGCGAGGCGTTGAGCGACGCGTTGCCGGTGGCACTGCCGGAGGTCGTGAAGCCCACCGAGTTGGTCATCGTGTTCGACGAGGAGTTCGTCGCGGAACTGCTCGCGGACGTCTCGCTGGTGGTGGCGACGTCCGTGCCCACGCTGTCCTTGCTGTTCTTCTTGGTGACGGTTTCCCCGTTCCGGTTCGCCGTCCCGTTCTGGGACGACGCGGCGAGCTGCGACTGCAGGTCCAGTCGGAGCTGGTTCTGCAACTGCAGTTGCAGCGAAGCGCCGACGCTGCCGCCGAAAGTGAGCTTGGCGTCCCCGTGGAGCGACCAGGTGACCCCGTTGGAGACGGTGAAGTCGACCGAATCGTTGAAGGTCATCTCGGTGTCGCTACGGTTCACATAGGTGCGTGAGGAGAACGTGTCGGGCGGAGGCTGGCCGATGTCGCCCCGCACCTCGATCAGCGGCTCCCCGAGGTTCATGTAGGCGAGCCATCCCATCTGGAACGCGGTCCCCGAGAAGGCGCCGAAGCTCGACTTGTTCACGGAGAACCCGACGGGCTTGTGCTTCACACCGGATGGGTCGACGTAGACCAGGTTGGGGTGGTCCAGGATGGCCTGCCAGGTCTGCTGGATGTTGAGTTCCCGCAGGTTCTTCTTCGTCAGCGGCTGACGCATGGCGTCTACCAGACTGTATGCGGTGGAAGGCATCTACCCGTCCTCGACTAATCTCGGCCGAACCACGCTCGATGAAATGTGAACAGAAAACGGAGCATGTTACGGCGGCCGAAATTATCACGGCTCCTGCACGGCCGGGAGGGTGATTTACCTCGCCGCACTCCATCGAGTGATCGATTTTCGGCGAGGATTTCCGAAACGCCGCAGAAGTAACCTTTCATCGCCCGCGTCACCCGATTGATGACTTTCCGGTGCTTCTGCTCCCCAGTACCGTGACCTCGGTCGTTGCGGCGGGCGAGGAATACGGAAAGCCGCTGGATAAACCGCTTCCTCGACTGTCCGAAGAATTGTTCCCCACGCTGATGAGCAGGTGAGTTTTCCGCGATGTACACGCAAGAGCGCACGACGATGTCCAATCTGGTGGTCGGCGGCCCGGTGGCGGTGAACAGCTACGACAACGCGATCGTGGCGGCGCTGGTCGAGAACCGTCCGGTCATGCTCGTCCACGCCTTCAACGGCGGTTATCTGCGGCCTGCCGAGCTGGGCGAAGAGAGCCACGACAAGGGCGTCCAGCTCGCCACCGCCCTCGACGAGGCCGTCAAGGAGGCCAAGGGCCACCTCTGGCACATCACCCCCGCCGGCTTCTTCGGACAGCGCCCCCTGTACTTCATCGAGAGCGCCGCCGGTCAGGCGACGCCCAAGCCCGCAGACGCGGGCGGAACGGACATCGGACGCGGCGACGACGGCACGCCCAGGCCACAGCGCAGGCGCATGACGGTCCATCAGGACGCCCCTCAGAGCACGGCCGACACCGTCCAGGTCGGCCTGCCCGACAAGGTCGGCGACAAGTGGCGGGGCAAGAACGGCGCCCCCGAGGACACCCAGCTCTGGGTCGTCACGGTCACGCCGTGGGGCGGCATCACCTTCGTACCCATCACCCACCCCGACACGATCCTCGGCTTCAAGGACCACGCGGTGACCGCCAACAGCGAGGTGCGCCTCACCCAGAACTGGGGCGGGGACTTCACCGGGACGGTCATCAACACCTTCTACCCGCGCCTGCCCAGCGAGTGGAACGTCCCGTACCACCACGTCTTCACGTGATCGACGGCCGCCGCCGCACGACACCCGTCCCGAGCCACCGTCCGCACCGCCTGGAAGAGGCACCACGATGCCCGTGCCCACCGAAGAACTGAAACTGGAGATCGTCAACGCCGCCACGGGGAAGACCCTCGACGTCAGGGCCGCGCCGGGGAACGGCGGGGCGCTCGTCGTCCGTGCGCTCCCCGAGAACGGTCCGCCCCCGGGACAATGGCAGATCGTCCCCGTGCCGTCCGCGCAGGACGAACAGGTCTACGTGATCCGCGACGTGGCCGGCGGCACGGTACTCGAACAGCCCGCCACCGCAGGCGGCCGCGTCCGGCAGGCGGACGCCACCGACGGCAGGAAGACCCAGCAGTGGCGGCTCGTCGCCGTCGAGGGCGAAGCCGATCACTATGTGATCGAGAGCGCGGCCGACGACATCGTCCTCGCCCTCGATCTCGATGCCGACCCCGACGCGCCCGCCGAAGACGGCACCACCCCGGTCGTCGCGCGCGCGTACGACGAGGACGCGGAAAGTCAACGGTGGCATCTCGTGCCGGCCCAGCCCGAGCGCGTCAGCGACCCCGTACTGCGCTGGACACGGCTGGCGCACTGGAACGGCCGGCAGTCCTGGCGGCTGGCTCCCTCGGCGGCACTGCGGCCCGCACCCGACACGACACCCTCCTTCAGCGATCCACTGCTGGTCCTCGAGAGCTTCGGAAGCGACCAGGACGCCGGCGGCTGGACGAGCGAAGGGGCCGCGCCCCGCCCCGGCGCACAGCCGGGCTCGTGGGCCGGGCTCGGTGCGCGGTTCCTCGCAGAGACCGCCGGCAAGGCGCCGGCGGACATCGTCGCGCTCAAGCCGGCCAAGGGGGTGGTGACGGCGGCCGCGAGGGGTGACGGCACGTTCGAGGACGAGGAGCGCGTCCTGCATCCGCCCGCGGCCTCGCCGCACCGCGCGGACCTGTGGACCTTCGCGGACACCGCGGGCGACGGCCGGCCCGGCATCGTGGTGCTGGCCACCGACGGTGTCCGGGTGTACTCCCCGGAGGAGGACGGGACGTTCAAGGCCGCGACCGACGAGCCCGCTCTCCGTGCTTTCGGCCACGGTGAGAAGGCCGGCGGCTGGCTGGCCGACAAGCACCCTCGCTTCCTGGCCGACACCGCCGGCAGCGGCCGGCTGGACATCGTCGGTTGCCACGACGACGGCGTCTGGATCTCCCGCCAGGACGAGGACGGAACGTTCACCCCGCTCCCCGACGAGCCCGCTCTCCGTGCTTTCGGCCACGGCGAGAAGGCCGGCGGCTGGCTGGCCGACAAGCACCCCCGCTTCCTGGCCGACACCGCCGGCAGTGGCCGGCTGGACATCGTCGGTTGCCACGACGACGGCGTCTGGATCTCCCGCCAGGACGAAGACGGCGGCTTTGCCGAGCCCTTGTACGTCCTCGACGACTTCGGGACCGACCAGGGGTGGACCTCGGCCGAGGAACACCCCCGGTTCCTGCTGAGGACCACCGGCGACGGGGCGACGGACATCGTCGGCTTCGGCCGCCACGGCGTCGTCGTCGCACGCGGCCGCGGCGACGGCACCTTCGCGCCCTCGAAGCTCGTCCTGAACGACTTCGGCACCGCCCAGGGATGGACGGCCACGAAGCATCTGCGCTTCCTCACCGATGTCACCGGTGACGGCAACCCCGACATCGTCGGCTTCGGCGACGCAGGGGTATGGGTGGCGCACAACCTCGGCGACGGCACGTTCGAACAGGCCCGACTGGTCTGCCGCGGCTTCGGGTACGACGATGCCGCCGGCGCCTGGCGGGTCGGACACCACCCCCGCTTCCTCGCCGACATCACCGGCGACGGACGCCTCGACATCGTCGGCTTCGGAGGACCGGGCGTGTACGTGGCCCGCAGCCTCTACCGCCGCTTCCGGACTCGCTGACCGGGGAGTGCGGGCGGGGCCTCCGCTTTTCGTGGGGTGGGCGGGGTCATGGCCGGATCGCCAGGTCCCCGGTGTCGGCCACGGTCGCGACGGCCTCGTCGAGCACCGCCAGGCCCCGCTCCATCTGTCCGTCCGTCACGGTGAGCGGCGGCAGCAGTTTGACCACCTCGTCCTGCAGCCCCGCCGTTTCCAGGAGCAGCCCGGCGCGGTACGCGGCGTCGCAGACCTCACGGGCCGCACCCGGGCGGTCGAGGACAAGGCCCCAGGCCAGACCCCGTCCTCGCGGGGCGGAGAGACCGTGACGGCGGGCCGTCTCGGTGAGGGAGCGGTGCACGCGGTCGGCCAGGGCCGCGGTCCTGGCCTGGAGGGCGCCGTCGGACCAGAAGACCTCCAGCGCCCGGGTGGCGGTGACGAAGGCCGGGTTGTAGCCCCGAAACGTGCCGTTGTGCTCACCCGGACACCACACGTCGTGCTCGGGGCGGATCAGGGTGAGGGCCATGGGCATCCCGTAGCCGCTGATCGACTTGGACAGGCAGACGATGTCGGGCACGATTCCGGACGTTTCGAAGGAGAAGAACGGGCCGGTGCGTCCGCAGCCCATCTGGATGTCGTCGGCCACCAGCAGAGTGCCGTGTTCCCGGGCCCAGGAGGCGAGCGTCCTCAGCCAGGCCGGACGGGCCGGGTTGACCCCGCCTTCACCCTGCACGCTCTCCACCACCACGGCGGCGAGCCGTCCGTCGGTGACCGCCGTCTCCAATGCCTGGACCAGTCGGGTGACGGCCCTCTGGTCGTCGTCGGCGGGGTCGTCGAAGGGGAGCGGCACGGTGTGGGGAAGCGGTACACCCGCCCCGGCGCGCTTGGCCGGGTTGGCGGTGACGGCGAGGGCGCCGAGCGTCATGCCGTGAAAGCCGCGCTCGAAATAGCCGACGGTGTGCCGCCCGGTCACTTTGCGGGCGAGCTTGAGCGCCGCCTCGATGGCGTTGGTGCCGCCGGGCCCGGGGAACTGGACGCGGTAGTCCAGAGCCCGCGGGGTGAGCACCAGGTCGCGCAGGCGCTCCAGAAAGGTGCCCTTGGCGGTGGTGTGCATGTCGAGCCCGTGGGTGATGCCGTCGCCGGTCAGGTACTCCAGCAGGGCCGCCTTCAGCTCGGGTGGGTTGTGGCCGTAGTTGAGGGCGCCCGCACCCGCGAAGAAGTCGAGATAGGTACGGCCGTTCGCGTCACGCAGTTCCGCACCCTGGGCGGTGGTGAAGACGGTGGGCCAGGCCCGGCTGTAGCTGCGGACCTCGGATTCCATGGTGGCGAAGACGCTCATGTTCGTCCCTGTCTGGCGTGCTTGCGGGGGCTGGCTGAGCTCGGTGGATACCCGGTCAAGCCTGCACACGGCGGTGGCCTTCGTGCCCGTCGACACCGGACCGACGTGCACCGGACCGCCGTACAGCGGCCCGACGTTGCCGGAGGCCGACGATCCGGCGGTCTCCGGCACCGAGAGCCGTCCGCGTCTTCTCCAGCCACCCCTGCGGGTGAGGTGCTCGGGCGTCAGGAGTAACAGATCTTGTGGCACGTGGTCGGACACAGATAGCCATGGGCCGGTCAGGTCCGTCCGGCCGCCCGAAGGAGCAGTCAGCAGCGATGAGCACCGTCCTCACCGGAACCCCGCCCGGCACGCCCCAGCAGCCCAGCACCGATCCGTTACTCCACCCGGATCCCACCGTCGCCGCCGAGCACGCCGCCGCCGAGACCCTGCTGCGCTGCTGGGTACGCGAGACCGGCGCCACGCCTGACCCCGACGGAGTCCTGCGCGTGCCGGTGCTGGAGGGAGCCGCCTGGATCGTGGCTCCCGTGTCGTACTGGTCACCGTGCGGCTGGCACCGCTTCGGCACGGTCACCCTCGACACCGGCGGCGCGGCCGAGTCGGTCCCGCCCGGCCGCCTCGACGCGGTCACCCTCGCGGCCCTCATCGGCGCGACCACCGAGGGCGGCGAGGGCGGTCACCTCGCCGCCCTGGTCGCCCAGGTCGCCGACTCGGTCGTCCGCACGGCCGACATCCTGGCGTACCGCCGCACCGCGGCCGACCCCGGGCACCTGCCCTTCCTCCGCGCCGAGCAGGCCCTGCTGCTCGGGCACCCCCAGCACCCCGCGCCCAAGGGCCGCGACGGCCTCGCACCCGCGCAGAGCGCCGCCTACTCCCCGGAGACCCACGGCGCCTTCCGCCTGCACTGGTGGGCCGTCGACCGAGAGCTCCTCGCCGCCGACTCCGCCGAGCCGCTCGCCGCCGAGCAGCTCACCGCACGCCTGCTCGGCGACCCGACCGTCCTGCCACCGGGCACCGCCGCACTGCCGCTGCACCCCTGGCAGGCCGGCGAGCTCGCCCTGCGCCCGGCCGTCGCGGCGCTGCTGGAGCAAGGCCTGCTGCACGACCTCGGCCCGCACGGGGAGCCTTGGCACCCCACCTCCTCGGTCCGCACCGTGCTCCGCCCCGGCACCCCGTGGATGCTCAAACTCTCGCTCGGTCTGCGCATCACCAACTCCCGCCGGGAGAACCTCCGCAAGGAGCTGCACCGCGGCCTGGAGGTGCACCGGCTGCTCGAGGCGGGCCTCGCCGCCGAGTGGCGGGCCGCGCACCCCGGCTTCGACATCGTCCGCGACACGGCGTGGATCGGCCTGGACGCGCCCGGACTGACCGATCCCACCGGCCTGGACACGGTGCTGCGCCGCCAGCCGTTCGGTCCTGAAAACCGAGTGCACTGCGTCGCCGGACTGGTCGCCGAGCAGCCGCTGGGCGACACGCTCGACTCCGCCCTGGCCGGGGTGCTGCGCGGCCTCGCCGCCCATACCGCCCAGCCGCTGCCAGCCGTGGCCGCCGATTGGTTCCGGCGCTACCTCGACGCGGTCGTGCTGCCCATCCTCTGGCTGGACGGCCAGGGTGGCATCGCCCTGGAGGCGCACCAGCAGAACACCCTGATCCTGCTGGACGACGACGGCTGGCCCGTCGGCGGCCGCTACCGCGACAACCAGGGCTACTACTTCCGCCAGTCCAAAGCCGGCGACCTGTCGGCCCGCCTGCCCGGCATCGGTGCCGCCAGCGACACCTTCGTCCCGGACCAGGTCGCCGACGAGCGGTTCTGCTACTACCTCGGCATCAACCACCTGCTCGGCCTGATCGGCGCGTTCGGCTCCCAGCGCCTCGCGGACGAGGACCGGTTGCTCGGTCTCCTGCGCCGGTTCCTCGCCGGCCCCGCCGCTGCCGCGACCGGCTCCCGCCTGCCCGCCCACCTGCTTGACGCGCCGACCCTGCGCTGCAAGGCCAACCTGCTCACCCGCCTCAAGGGCCTCGACGAGCTGGTGGGCCCGGTGTCGACACAGTCGGTGTACGTGACCCTGCCCAACCCGGTTGCCGCGCCGTGACCAGCCACGCGCTTCCCTGCGCCCTCACCACCACGGCCGGCGAGTTCCGGCTCCGCCCCGTCCGGCCCACCGACCTTCCCCTGGTCACCGACTGGATGAACGACCCGGCGGTCGCGGCGTACTGGGCGCTCGACGGGCCGGCCGAGCGCACCGAGCGACACGTCACCGCCCAGATGTCCGGCGACGGCCGCAGCACCCCGTGCGTGGGCCTGCTCGACGGCACGCCGATGAGCTACTGGGAGGTGTACCGCGCCGACCTCGACCCGTTCGCCCGCCACTACCCCTCCCGCCCCCACGACACTGGGATCCATCTGCTGCTCGGGCCGCCCGAGGCACGCGGCAGGGGGCTCGGCAGCATCCTGCTCACCGCCCTCTCCGACCACCTGCTTCGCTCCGCACCCCGGCTGGTCGGCGAGCCGGACGTCCGCAACACCCCGTCCATCCGGGCGTTCCGCAAGGCCGGCTTCCGCCGCGCGGCCGAAATCGACCTCCCCGACAAGAGAGCCGCCCTGATGACCCGCGAACCTCCGTCTGCCAGGAGGACCGTGACCTCATGAACCAGCCACCGACCGCACCGTACGACCTGCTCGGCGTCGGCATCGGCCCGTTCAACCTCTCGCTCGCCGCGCTGTGCGACCAGGTACCGGACCTGACCACGCTGTTCTGCGAGGCCCGCCCCGAGTTCCGCTGGCACCCCGGCCTGCTGATCGACGGAGCCAGGATGCAGGTCCCGTTCCTGGCCGACCTCGTCTCCCTCGTCGATCCGACCAACCCCTGGTCGTTCCTCAACTACCTGCGGCACCAGGAACGGCTCTTCCCCTTCTACTTCACCGAGCGGTTCCACCTGCCGCGCCGCGAGTACGAGCACTACTGCCGCTGGGCGGCCGAACGCCTGCCCAACTGCCGCTTCGGTACGCCGATCAGCTCGGTGCACTGGAACACCACCGACGAGCTGTTCCACGTCACCGCGGACGGGAAGGAGCTCACCGCACGCAACGTCGTCCTCGGAGTCGGCACCGAACCGCACCGGCCCTCCGCGTTCGACGCCCTGGCCGACCACCCCCGGGTCTGGCACTGCGCCCAGTACCTGGATCGTCGCTCCACACTGTCCGACGTCCAGGACATCACCATCCTCGGCTCCGGCCAGTCCGGCGCCGAGGTCTTCCTCGACCTGCTGCGCACCCGCGCCGGTGACGGCACGCGGCTGCGCTGGCTCACCCGGACCCGTGCCTTCGCGCCGATGGAGTACTCCAAGCTGGGCCTGGAACACTTCACCCCCGACTACACCCGCTACTTCCACCACCTCCCGGCCGCCGTACGCGACCGCCTGGTCGGCGAGCAGTGGCAGTTGTACAAGGCGGCCAGCGCCGAGACCCTCGCCGAGATCCACGACCACCTCTACCAGACCACGGTCGGGCAGCCGATCGACGTCGAGCCGGTCGAGATCGTCCCTGGCATGGCGGTGACAGAAGCCACCGCCGACCCGACCGGCACCCTTGAACTGCGCTGCCGGCACACCGACTCCGGCACCGACAGGGTGATCCGTACCGGCGCGGTCGTCCTCGCCACCGGTTACCGCGCGGTCCGACCCGCCGTACTCGATCCGATCACCCACCTGATCGACTGGGACGAGCAGGGCCGCTACCGAGTGGACCTGCACCACCGGGTCGCCACCCGGCCCGCCCTCACCGGCGGCCTGTACGTGCAGAACGCCGAACTGCACACGCACGGCGTCGGCACGCCCGACCTCGGCCTCGGAGCCCACCGGGCCGCCGTCATCCTCAACGCGGTCGCCGGCCGCACTGTCCATCCGCTGCCCGCCCGCACCGCCTGGACCAGCTTCACACCGCCCGCCCCCGCCCTCCCACAACGACAGGAGAGCAACGACGTGCCCCGCATCGTGTGTTGATTCCGCGCGATCGGCGCGGCCCGAGAGACGACGGCCACTGCCGCTCACGCGGCCGCCCACGGCGCCGGACGAGGTCCAGCCGGTGAGACCGGTGCATGACACAACGCGGACGTCCGGCGGGCCGCCTCGACTTGGTGCAGTCCGCGCCGCGCGTCTCCTGCGTTCCATCCCAGCTCACCGACGGCGGTTGATGACGACCACGACGCAGCCCGCCCCGTTCCGGTAGCCCGCGCCGGCCCGGTCGTCCCACCTCTTCCGCCTGGCGGCACCCTTCAGGCCTGGGGAGCAGCGGGCAGTTTGGTCTCACCCGCACTTCGCCGCCCGGGTCGGCCTGCACCAGGTAGCCGGCCTGGGCAAGGATTCCCAGCAGCGACTGCCGCAGCGCGGCGCGGATGCCCTCGTACTCGGTGTCCTGACGCCCGGCGGGGGCCAACTCGCTGCCCGGTACCCAGCCCACCACCACGCACTCGGCCTCCGTGCGTACGCGCAGCCCGTCCCGTCGGCCGCGTCCACCGACGGCAGGTCGAATCCGGCACGTGGGAGCGTCCCGCACACCTCGTTGAACAGCGTCCGCGGGACAGCCTCATGGTCATGGCCTCAGCCTGACCACAAGACGACCACCTGATCGACAATGATGTGCAGGACTTAACTGATCGTTTCAGAATGTGGTTCTGAGGCGTCTCAAGCAGAGAGTGGTGCAGGCGAGTTGGAGGGTGCGAGGTGGAGGTCGGCGCGTATCTCATAGCAGATGCGCAGCGATTGAACTGGTGGTGTCAGGCGAAAGTGCGCTCGACGAACCACCGGTTTTGCACAGGCCAAAGCCGTGCGGTGTGCCACGGCGGGCGATGTTGGGGGTGATGCCTCGGGCCCATGGGAGGCGACGGTACCTTTCGCGGCTTCGGCGAGGGTTGAGGACGCCCGGGACGCGGGAACGCCCCTTGCGCAAAGAGCCACTGGGTGTGGAGCCGTAGTCCATGGGTCGTGCGTAGATTATCGGCCGTGCACTCGGTGATACTGGCGCGTGGCATGGCACGCCAGGGAGGCTGGGGTGCGCGGGCGCGAGGGGGCGGCGTGGATCTGCCGGAGCACGTGGGCGACTTTGCGGTGGAGCGCGAACTGGGCGCGGGTGGCATGGGGACGGTGTATCTGGCCCGCTCGCGGGGTGGCCGTGCGGTGGCGGTGAAGGTCGCCCGGCCGGAGCTGGCAGCGGATCCCCACTTCCGTGCCCGGTTCCGTGCAGAGGCCGATGCCGCCCGCAGGGTCGGCGGGTTCCATACCGCGCAGGTGATCGACGCCGATCCCGAGGCGCCGGCCCCCCTGGATGGCCACTGCCTACATCGCCGGACCTACGTTGTCGGAGCTCCTCGCTGAGCAAGGCCCCATGGGGGAGACCGCATGGCGAGGGCTGGGCGCGGCGCGGGCGGAGGCCCTGGAGGCGATTCACGCGTGCGGTCTCGTGCACCGTGACCTGAAGCCCGGCAACATCCCTGCCCGGCGCCGGCCCTCGACCCTCCCGAGCGGCATCCGCTCGCTCGCTGTCGGGCCCGGCCGACGCGCGGGGTCGGCGTCATCCGATGTGTGTCGACCGATGCGTCCTCGGCTCCGCGTCCTCCGTGGCTCTGCCCGGCCGCACGGCTCCGCAGGACCGGAGGGCGTGCACCCTCGTATCCCCTTCGTTTCGAGAGATTTCGAAAGGCTGGGACGGGCCGGCCCACCCGGACAGAGTGGTCGTACCGGCCGGTGCTCCGGGCCGGAGAGCCGGTGCGGCGTCGCATGCGTCGTCGTGCGGGGGCCGGATCGAGAAGGCCCGGCACCGGCCGTCGTCGGAACCGGATGCGGGGGCATCCGGGCAGAAGAAAGGTATGTGATCTTGTCACGAAGGAATTCGGTCCGGGCCGCGGGTGCCCTGGCGGCGGGCCTGCTGTCGATCGCCGGGCTCGCGGGCACGGCGGTAGCGCAGACGTCGGCCCCGACCGCGGCCGTCAGCGCCGCCACCGGCTCTACCAGCGCCACCAGCTCCGCGACGAACGGGGCCTCGGCCGCCGCGTACAACCTGGTGTACCACCGCACCTTCCACGGCTACACCCGCGACATCGCCTGGTACCAGTGCAACAACGCGGGCCAGAACGGAGTGCGCAACAAGTACTGGTTCGTCTACGAGTGCAGGAGCGCGGGCGAGATCACCTACGACCTGTACGTGGCGTGGACGGGCAGCCCGTGATCTGAGCCGCCCTGACAGCACAGCACGGTAGGGGGCTTCGACGGCCTGTCGAAGCCCCCTACCGTGCGCTGCTTTCTCCCGCACACGGATACGATCGTGGCGTCGATGCGGTTACGGCGGTGCAGCGGGGGGGCTGTATGTCGAGAACGGCGAGCGTTCCGATCGGGCGTCTCGAGCATGTGCATCTGTCGGTCAGCCGGCATCCGGGGACGACGCTGTTCTCCGTTCTCGCCGGTACCTTCGGCGACCGTCCTCAGGGCATGCCGCAGACATGGAACCGGATCGTCCGCCAGTCGGCGCGGCCAGACGACGCGGCCGCGCTGCGGGCCGTGTTCACCTCGGGCGTCCCGTGGCTGCCCGACAGCCTCGCCCTGACACGGGGCGTGCGCGACGCCGGGGCCGGCCCGCACCCCAGGGGCGTCGAGGAGGAGCTGGACGCCCTCGACACCGAGGTGCTGCAGCAGGAGATCGCCCGCCGGTTCGGCGACGCCGTCCCGGAACACTGGCGGCGGATCGCCGAACGGCCCCGCCGCTTCCTCGACGCCTACCGGCGGTTGGCGCACTCGGTCTGGTCCGCCTTCTGTCCCTTATGGCGACGGGCGGACGGGCTGCTCCTGCGCGAGGCGGAACGCGTCGGGGTCGCCTCCGTGACGGGCGGTCTCGACCCGCTGCTCAACACCCTGGGCACGTCCGTCCGTTACGCCGACGGCCTCCTGGAACTCCCCCACGCCTGCCCTTCGCATCTCGCGGACCGAGGCCGCCGCCTGGTCCTGGCCCCGCTCACCTCCGGGTTTTCCGCCTGCGCCTACAGCGCCGAGGACCCGGACCTGATCTGGATCGGCTACCCCCTTCCCGGCCTGGGACAGCTCACCGAGGCCGCGGACACGGAGCCGCGTACGGCCTCCGATCCGCTGGAGGTGGTCCTCGGCCCGGTCCGTTCCGTGATCCTCCGCTCGGCCCGCCGCGGGCCATCCGTCTCGGAGACGGCCCGGCAGGCCCACGTCACGGTGAGCACGGCCACGTACCACTGCGGCCAGCTCGCCCGCGCGGGCCTGCTGCGCCGTACCCGCCACGGCCGCGAGGTCCGCCTCCGGCTCACGGACACCGGCGCCGCGCTGCTGGACCTGCTGTCCTGACACCCGGCACAGCCGGCCCGATAGCCGCGCCACCCGGTGCATGCCCTTCTCACACACGGCCCATCCAGGGCGCGTTACATGAACGCCGGGATTCGCGTCGACACGTGCACCTGGGACGGCGAGAAGCGGGCTGAGGACATGAACACCGCCTGGAGCACACGGCGAAGATCGTCGAGCAGAGTAAGGACAGCTACCGCTCCACGGGCGTCGAAGTCTCGTGCCTGTTCACTGAGTCGTACTGACCGTGGGCCTGCCGACCTTGGGGTACGACAGAAGGGGCCCGCTCCCTCCGGGGCGGACCCCTTCTCGTATGTCCGCAGCGCCGAGGACGAATGCGTCCCACTCTGCCTTCGTGTACCGCGAGCCGGTCGACACTTATGCCGACGAGCCCCCGGCATCGGACCCTGCGCATTCGGTTAGGGCGACCAGCATGCCGGCCACGCCGCTGTGCCGATGGAGCTCCTCATTGTGTACTGCACGTCTCTGCCCTCGGTTCGGCCGTGTGCTCTGCCCGGGGGCGCAGGGTACGCGGCGGCGCGGAGGCGCTCGGGTGGGGATCGGAAGCCGGCCGATGGGGCCCGTGACATCAGTGTGTGACCTCGCGGGCGCCGCCGAGCGCGCTGCTTTCCACCTCGCCGAGCAGGGCCTGCTGTGCCGTCTCGTCCGTGTTCCTGCTCTTCAGCCAGATGCGGGTGAGGTCGACGCCCTGGGTGCTCAGGCGGTCGAAGCGCTCGGCCTCGGGCGTCTTCTCGAATTCCTGGAGCCAGACGGCCGCGAATGCCTCGCCCGCCTGGTCCTTCCCCTCCACCGGCGCGTCCAGGCCGCGCGCCACCCCCTTCACGACCGTCACGCGCCAAGCCTTCGCCTCGTCCTCGTCCAGGCCTTGCAGGACCACGGTGGCGATGCCGTCCAGCACGCCGAGGGCACGTGCCCCCTTCGTCGCCGGCAGCGAGAAGGCCGCGTCCTTCGCGTCACGGGGGACAGCGGCCAGGCCGTTGGCCACCTGCCGGGTCTCGGCCGTGCGCAGCAAGGCGTACGCCTCCGGGTCCTCCGACACCGCCCGCACGATGTGCCGGAACATCGTGTTGTACACAGCGAGGTGATACGTGCCCTCCGACTCCCACGGAGGCTTCGTCCTGTCGCCTTCGAGGATGTACTTGCTGTCGAGGGTGACCAGCAGCTCGTGCACGTCGGGCGCGTAGTCCGCCAGTGCGGTCGCCAATGGGAGTCGCAGCGCGGGATCGATTGTGAGGTCCTCGGGTTGCGTGGACCCGAGCTCGAACAGGACATCCTTCAGAGCCTGGGCTTGCTGTCGGCTGTGGACACCAGGCTTTGATCCCGTCGTCGCTTCGACGATGACCTCACCCAGTGCGGCGCAGCTCATGCCGGGCTTCACGCCCGCGCCCAGGGACTGCTGGACGCGCTTGTTCTCGGGCAGGCCGTTGCAGGCCGGCGCGGAGTCCCGGCCGAGGACGAACCAAGCAGCGAGGCCGCCCAGCAGAGCCAGAGCCACCCCGGCAGCGATGAGTACCGCCGATGGACCGGCTCGGCGGGCAGTGCGCGCTGTCATGATCTTTCCCTTTCCGTGGTACCCGAGTCAGTTGGTCGTATCCGTCAGGTACTTCTGGGCGGTCTCGGTGCCACGGACTCTGCCTTCGAGAACGTCACGGGGGTAGCTCTCGACGTCGTCGTCGGAGATGGCCGGGTTCGCCTTGGCGTCGACCTCGGCCTTCATTTCGTTGCCCCACTGCCAGGCCCAGGTGTCGACACCTCGCTGGATCGAGTCGCCGAAGGCGACGGAGACCCCGCCTGCGGTGGTGAAGTAGAGAGGTGTCACCGCACCGCCGATGACGTGGTAAGCGATCTTTGCCTTCCAGTCCGCTTCGCTGTAACCCGCCATTCGGCCGTCGTTGATCACGTCTTCCCGGATCGAGGCCATCGCGCCCAGAGCCGTTCCGGCCTTGTTGAGCGGATTGGTCAGCTCGGCGCCCTTGGCGTCCTCCGGGATCCGTTCCAGCGAGAGGTCGATGTAGCGGGACTCGGCCTTGTGGAGCGTGCCGTAGGCCTCCGGGTCCTCGCTCAACCCACGTGCCTGCGGAAGTCGTCCATCGACATCGTGTCCGCGTCCGAAGGCGGTGAGATCGAGAACCTATCCCCGAAGGAGTCGTACCGCGTGGTGCTGAACCGCCCGTTCCGAGCGGACACCAACTCCACGAGCCGCGAGGTGTCGGACTCGATGTAGTACGTGTCCCGCGCAGCGCCCGCCGCCACCGCGAACGCCTGGGTCTGCTTGCCTTGAGACGTGCGGTCGTCCTCCGGCGTGTGCTCCGCGGCCTCGGGTATCTCGAAGAACCTCTCGCAGCCGCCGTCCGTCTCCGAGGTGACGAATGCGCCGGCCAGCCGGTCAGGCACGGTGACCGATTGGCCCTTCTCCTGCAGCGAGTGGGCGAGCAGCGCGGCACTCGTGTACGTCTTGCCGTCCTTGCAGAACATCTCACCGGAGCCGCCGATCCAGGACGCCTTCAGCCGGTAACCCCGATCCGGGTCCCACCATGCCTCTTGGGTACCGCCGCTGAATGCCGTCGTGGTCCCGGAAGAATGGAACGATGTCGAGCGGAGCTGGTCGTTGGCCTTATCCACCGAGGCGCCATCCCCCGAACCACAGGCCGACAACACCAATGCCACGAGGGCAATGGCCATGGCTGAACGCGCCCGTGGTGGTTTGCCTGGACTCATGACGCAACGTTTCGGCAACACCGGCTCCCCCTCATGGACCGCGATCGATGATCATGTTTGCACCTCTGCAGTGCTATGTCCACGGCAAATCGTGTGCCTGGCCCCGGACCTTAACTACCGTGGGTCGCTGCACATGTGATCCCACCACATGTGCTCTCTGCAGAAGCGAAGTCGCCCTGTTTCGATAACTCGGGCGGCGAGGCGGCTTCAGGTAGTCGTGTAGACGTGCGAGTCAACGGGGCCAGGCGCGTGTTACTCCGGAGACGGCGGCGAGGCGCGGCAAGGGGTTACGACCGGGCGCGCGCCGCAACCGTCGCTACCTTCGCAGGCGCCAGATCAGGCACACCATTGCCGAACCGCGAAGCCAACGTGCCAACCGGCAGCGCCGCGAACGCAGGGGCGGCCGGCCCGTCGGCTTCGACAAGGCGATCTACAGACGCCGCAACCTCGCCACGATCCGCTTATGGCTCCGACCATGATCCGCCGGAAGCTGTACGCCTTGTCTCCGTTGAGATGGTCGGGGCGGGTACGAGGGCGGCCGGTGGTGAGCCGGGGGACGTTCAGATCTTTCAGCACCGGGATCAGATGCGGGGCGTCGCCCCACTGGCCCGGGGTGACCAGGAACGCTAAGGGGCGGCGGCCGCCCTCGCCGACCAGATGGCCCGACAGGAGGTGGAATCGATGCCGACCACACTCCAGTCGATCCGGTCTTCGGCGTCGGCGTGTGCCAGGAGCGAGCGGAATATCTTGTCCCAAGTGCCGTCCGCCGCCAAGCGGCGGTGACGCTCGAGGATTCCGATGATGACCGTGCGATGGTCGCTCCACCGTCCGCCCGGCAGTCCGCCGCCGGGCAGGAGTGGCTGGAGCCGTGCCCACTCGTCATGTGTCAGATCGCCTCGCCCGACCTCGAGCACGGTGCACCCGTTCACCCAGACCGGACGACGTGGGCGGTTACGCGGTGATCCGCCGGGCGTACACCTCGATCTCGATCTTCATGCGGGAATCGGCGAGGCCACACATGAGCATGGTGGCGGCCGGCCGGACGTTCCCGAAGGCGCGACGCAGTACCGGCCAGCAGGGCTCGAAGTCCGCTCGGTCGGGCAGCAGATAACGTACCCGCACCACGTCGGCGAAGGTGCACTTCGCTTCGGTCAGGGCAGCCTCGATGTTGCGCAGGCACTGCTCGGCCTGCTCCACCACATCGTCGGAAATCGTCATGGTGGTGTAGTCGAATCCGGTCGTCCCGGACACATGCACCCAGTCGTCGTCGACCACGGCGCGGGCATAGCCGATCTGCTCCTCGAACGTCGAGCCGCTGAGGATGGAACGTCGCTCTGTCATGCGCCGAACGCTAAGTGACCAGCGCTGATACGTCTAATACGTCATGAGGTACGAACTGATATCTCTATGCGTATGGAGCGCCCTGAACTTCCCCTTCCGCAGTTGTACGCCTTCGTCGTGCTCGCCGAGGAACTCCACTTCGGCCGCGCCGCCGCCCGCTTGGGCATTGCCCAGCCGCCGCTGAGCCAGCAGATCCGCCGCCTGGAGGACAAGGTCGGATACGCGCTCTTCAGCCGCGCACCCGGGCACATCGGTCTCACCCCAGCGGGCCGGGAACTCCTCCCTGCCGCCCGGCATGCCCTCACCGACCTCGCGGACGGCCTGACAGCCGCCCGAGAAGTCGGCAGCGGCAAGGCCGGCCGCCTGCGGATCGGATTCGCCGCCTCCCTCGCCCTCACCGTCCTGCCCGGCCTGCTGCGAACCTTCCGGCAACGTTTTCCCGCCGTTCACGTGGACATCCAGGAGATGACCACCGCGCCGCAACTGGCCGCTCTGCGTGAAAGAACGATCGACGTCGGCCTGTTGCGCGAGCCGCCTGCCCATGATGCGGACCTCGGGTTCGAGACCGTGCTGACCGAGCCATTCGTGGCCGTCTTGCCCTCCTCGCATCCGCTCACGGCACAACGAACCGTCCGAGTCGAGCAGTTGGCGGACTACCCCTTCGTGCTCCTGCCTCGCGTCGTCGGCCCGCCGTTGTACGACCAGATCACCAACTTGTGCATCGCAGCAGGCTTCACACCCCAAGTGACCCAGCACGCCGTGGAATGGCAGACCGTCTGCGCCCTGGTGGAGACCGGCTTGGGCGTGTCACTGGCCCCGGAGAGCATCCGCCGCATCCGCCTCAAAGGCGTCGCTTTCCGCAAGATCGCGCCCGACAGCGCGTACACACGAGTCGCCGTCGCTTGGCGCAAGAATGATTCAAACCCTCTGGTCCCACGCCTCTTGGCAGCTCTCAACCAAGATCCGTCGGACAGGCCCTAGGCCGGTCAAGGTGCGGCAGACCGGGGCCGGGGTGAGGTACCCAGGAGTTCGGCGAGGCCGCGGCGGGTGGCGGCGATGACGATGCGGTCCTGGGGGTGCAGGACGTAGCCGGGGTGCAGGTCCCACAGGAGTTGGGGTTCCTCGCCGACCTGGTGCGAGGAGGCGAGGTCGGGGCGGCGGGCGGCGGGGGCTGCGGTGTCGAGGGCGAGGACGCGCCATGCGCCGGGGCGGAAGGCGTCGGCGATGGTGCGGCCTTCGAACTGGGGGTGGCCGGCGACGAGGAGGGCGGCGAAGAGCAGGACCTTGCGCTCGACGGGGATGGCGCCGAGGATCTGGCGGCCCATCATGGCGCCCGCGAAGGCGGGTGCCGCGAGGTGGGTGACGCTGCGGCTGCGGGTGAGGGCGTCGGGGTGGGCGGTGCGGAGGGTGCGGTGGACGGCGGTGGCGAAGTCGTCGTCGTACAAGCGGAGAGCCACCCGCAGATCGTTCTTGACCGTACGGGCGTAGAGCGTGGCTTCCAGGTTGGTGGTGTCGGAGCTGGTGAGGGCGAGCAGCGCGTGGGCGCGGTGGATCCGGGCGGTCTCGAGGACGCCTTCCTCGGTGACGTCGCCGAGGACGACGGGGACGCCGAGGCCGCGAGCCAGGGGAATGCCTCGTGCGTCGGGGTCCTCCTCGACACAGACGACCGGGATGTCGAGTTCGCGCAGTCGGGCGAGGACACGGGTTCCGATTTTCCCGAGGCCCAGCAGGACGACGTGGCCGGACAGTCCGCGAGGCGGCCGGTGCAGGGCACCCGCGGCGCGGAAGGTACCGAGTGCCTCCAGAGCTCCGGCGACGAGGAGGGGGAGCAGGGCGAGGCCGACGAAACCGGACAGGAGCTGAAGGATCTGTTGGGTGACCGACGCGTCGATAGCGGGGTCGTTGATCGAGAACAGGTCGAGCAGCGTGATGTACGCGGCGTGCACGGGGTCGGCGTCGGTGAGCAGGGTGGTCGTGACGGTCAGGGCGAGGACGGAGGCGACGATGCCGGCGAGCGCCCACCGCAGGCGGCTGGAGAAGAGCTCGTGGAGTGGCGCCCCTCGGCGGGCCAGGCGCCGCGCGGGCAGAGCGGGACCGGTGTACCGGACGGTCTCCAGGACGACGCTCCCGCGCCCGCTCGCGCCCGCCACGGTCCGGTCGTCGGGCAGGAGCATGGGGCTCTGCGGACCGCTGGCCTCCGAGCCCTCGGCGCCCGCGGGGTCGCCGGTCGTGGACGAGAGCAGGGCCAGGGTGCACAGGCCGGGGTCGGCCACCTCGCCGCGGCCGGGAGGGGTGCGTTCGGCGGCGCGCAGGAGGACGCCGTCGGCCTGGACGACCTTGCTCGTTCCGGCGACGGCGGTGGCGGCGAGGGCGGGTGCGGCGGTGTCCGCGTCGGACAGGACGGTGGTGGAGGCGTCGAGGGCGGCCCGGTCCATGCCGGGGGAGTGCAGGAGCGCCGCCTGGTCGAGGAGTTCTTCCAGGTGCTGTCCGAGCTTGCGGTTGTACATGCGGACCACGAGCCGCAGACCGGGCCTCAGACGACGGGCGGCGAGCGCCGCCCGCAGGTTGGTCTCGTCGTCCTCGTACAGCAGGGCCAGTGCCGTGGCCCGGTCCACCCGCGCCCTCAGCAGCGCCGCCTCGGTCGGGGCCGACGACGTGACGTCACGTAGCGGCGGGGGTGCGCTGCCGGACTCGTCCTCCGTGGCGGGTTCGCCGGGCCGGCGTATCAGTCGGGCGGCCCGGGACAGTGCGGCGGGCTGTTCGCCCATGGGGTCGTCCATCGGCTCGCCCGCCTGATCGCCGGGAGCGACGAGGACGACCCGCTGGCGGTAGACGTCCCGCAGCTCGGCAGCGAGCCGGTGCGCGAGCCCGTCGTCGCCGCAGACCACCATGTGGCCATCGTCCCGTGGATCTCCGGCTTCCTGGTGCGGTAGCGCGATCACGAATCTCCCCCCGGTCGAGATGGGCCCGGCTGTCACGCGGGCGGGTGCGGTGTCGGTCGTTCCCGCCTCGGATTGTCCCGAGTGCGGCGCGCGCGGGAGACCAGGGTTTGTGCCGGCAGGGCAAGGCATACGACGACGAGGACACCGGCGCCGACCCGCACCCACGTCGGGGTGCCGCTGCTTGCGGCCGTCCAGCTCAGCCACAGGAGGTACAGGCCCATCCCGGCGGGACTCTCCAGGAAGCCGCGCCGGGCATTCCGCGATGACATGACAGTCCCTGGCCCTTTCGCTCGTGGTCGTCATGGACGGGGGCTGCGTGGCGGCTCATCGTCGGTTGTGCGTCTCGGGTATCGGCGGCTCGGGAGAACAAGCGAGCAGTGGCGCGCTGCCCGTGGTGAGGGCCATGAGCCTGGCCAGGCCGACGAGTTGTGCACGACGCCGGCGGCGCTGTGGGCCTTGCCGTGGTGGGGATCGGGCGTCATGGCCTGCCGGCCCAGTGGTCCAGCTTCCCGAAGACGAGCGTCAGGCCGCCACCGCCCGCCGCGAAGAGACCGTACGCCGCGAACGCGACACGCTGTTCGTCCTTGCGCAACGCCTCGTACTGGCTTGTGGTGATCGGGACGCGCCTGCGGTCCGGGGTGGAGGTGTCGATCGCGGAGTGGTACCCCCTGACGGACTCGGCGCCCTGGAGGTCCGAGTCGTCCCACAACGCTCCGGTGACCAGGAAGACCCCGGCCAGCCCCGCACCCACGAGCAGCGCGTGGACGCGGCGGGGCAGGGCCCGCAGAGCCCTCCACTGGTTCGCCTTGTTGCCGGCGAAGCCTCTCGCGCGCCGTTCGAGAGCGACGCTACGGAAGGTGGTCGCCAGGTGCAGGGGCACCAGCAGGGCGATGCCGATGCCGAGCAGTAACCACTCGTTGGTGAAGGGAGGCAGGGGTGGTGCCGCGGCGAGGGCTGCGGTGAGTAATCCGGCGGCGCAGAGGGCTAGTTGAGCGCCTGCGTGAAACTTGAAGCTGGTTCTCACCACGGCCCCCGTCGCGTTCGCGTATCTACTCGGTGATCTCGACCGGCTTCCCCATGGCTGCCGGAGCGGGTACAGACGCGCCGGTCGACTTCTTCTGGGTGATGCCCTGGAGAAGGGAGGCGAGGTCGACTCCGGTGGTGGAGGAGAGGAGTTCCATGCCCTGGGCGACATTGTCGGCGACCGTGCGGGAGAGCTGACTCGCACCGTCAGTGGAGATGACGGTCATCTTGTCGACGGCCGACAGCGGCTCGGATGCCTTGGCGACGACCTGGGGAAGCACCTCGACGAGCATCTGGAGGACGGCGGCGTCGCCGTACTGGGCGAAGGCGTCGGCCTTCTTCCGCATGGCCTCGGCCTCGGCGGAGCCCCTCGCCGCGATCGCGGCGGCCTGGGCCTCGCCCTCGATGCGTACGGCGTCGGCGAGGGCGGCGCGGTGGGCCTTTTCGCCCTCACCGGTGAGGCGGGAGCGCTGGGCGTCGGCCTCGGCCTGCTTGACCAGGGCGATGCGGCGGGCCTCGGCCTCCTGCTCGGCCTGGTAGCGGGCGGCGTCGGCGGGCTTGCGGACCTGGGTGTCGAGCTGGCGGTCGGTCAGCGCGGCCTGCCGCTCTGCGACCTTCTCCTGCTCGCTGAGGATGTCCTGCTGGCGGGCGGCTTCGGCGAGCGGCCCGGCGGCGTTGGCCTGCGCGGCGGCCTCGTCGGTCTGGGCCTTGATCTCGGCCTGCTTCAGGTAGAGGGTCCGCTGCGCGATGGCGATCTCCTCCTCCGCCTTCAGCCGCGCCTGTTCGGCGGCCCGCCGGGCGACGGCCTCGGCGATGTCGGCCTCCTGCTTGGCGCGCGCGGCCTCCGGCCGGCCCAGGTCCTCCAGGTACGAGCCCTCGGTGGTGATGTCCTGGATCTGGAACGCGTCGAGGACAAGCCCCTGCCCCGACAGGCTGGCCTCGGCCTCCTCGGCGACCTGCCCGGCGAACGCGGCCCGGTCCCGGATGATGTCCTCCACCGACATACGGCCCACGATCGAGCGCAGCGCGCCCGACAACACCTCCTGGGTGAAGCCGACGATGCCGTTCTGCTGCATCAGGAACCGCTGGGCCGCGGCCCGGATGGAGTCCTCGGTGCCGCCCACCTTCACGATGGCGACGCCCTCCAGGTTGGCCTTCACCCCGCGCAGGGTGACGGCGCCGCGGACGGCCACCGGGATGTGACGGCTGGAGAGGTCGAGGGTGAACTTCTGCTGCACGAAGGGGACGACGAAGACGCCACCACCGACCACGACCTTCTGGCCGCTGTTGTCGGTGAACACCCGCCCGGTCGCGGGGTCGGTGGACTTCTTGCCGCGCCGGCCGGTGATGATGAACGCCTCGCTGGGCCCGGCGACCTTATAGCGCGTGATGACCACGAGGCCGAGCAGCACGAGAAGGACGACGATGCCCACCACGGCGGTGAGGACAGGGCTCATGAAGAAACCCCCTTCAATCGGTACAGAATGAGAAGAACAGAGTGTGCCGGGCCGGTCAGCGTTCGATCGGACGGACGGCGACGGATGCCGGTGAGAGGACGGACTCCACCCACACGTCGGTGCCGCGCGTGAGGGGAGTCGCCGCTTTCGCCGCGTACTTCACCGGTTGGCCGGCGAGATACAGCAGCACCTCGCCGTAGCCGTCCGCCGGGATCGGCGTCACCACGGTGCCGCTGGTGCCCGTGAGGTCCTCGCCCCGCGGTGCGGGCGCGGTCCCGTCGCCGTGCAGGAGCATCCGGCTGAACCGCCACACCACCCACCCGACGACGCCCCCCGCGGCCACACCCGCACCGGTGGCGACCCCCGCCCCCGTACCGGTGGACCCGAGCACGATCGCCCCCGTGAAACCCAGCGCCGACACGAACCCGGCGACCACCGGCAACGACAGAAACCCGTCCAAGCCCCCGCCGAGACCGTCGAGGACCCCCTCCAACACCCCGTCGAAGACCAGGGACAGGACGAGCAGCACAAGACCCGCGATGCCGAGACCGAGAAACCAGCCCATGTACGCCACCCCGCCTCGTGCCATCCGCTGCCGTTGCCAGGGATGGTGCCATGGAGTAGCACGGGTGTTCACTGCCGGATTCCGGCAGTATTTACGCGTTCTTAATGCCGCCTGTGCGCACGCATGAAGTCAGCCATGACTGCGGCGGCACACTCGGGAGACTCCTCCGGGACGAGGTGCCCCGCGCCGTCGAGAACGCGCAGCACGGTGCCGAGCCGCCGTTCGGCCGCAGGGCCGAGGCGGCTCGGGGGCAGGAAGACGTCGTGCGACCCCACCACCACGCTGTTGGGCACGCGCTGGGCGCGCGCCAGGATGGCCGTCGGCACAGGCTCGGGGGCGAGGCTGCTGTGGCAGGAGCTGCCCACCAGCGCCATCCACCGGCTGAGACCGTCCGGTACGGCCGCACCGGGGGCCATCATGTGCCGCAGGAGCCGCTCGGCCCGCCCCACGGGAGGGCGCAGGAGCCATGGCGTCGTCGCGCTCAGCTCGGGGGTGACGCGAACCCGCATCGGCGGGCGACACGAGCACGCGACCGGCGATCAGGTCGGAGCCAGAAGCCAGGGCGATCGCGCCGCCGAGCGAATGGCCCACGACCACGACCGGTTCGGACGCCACGTGCGCCGCCGGCGCCGGCCCGTCGGCGGCCAGCGTGTGGCCGGCACCGGCCTCGGGCGCTTCGGCAGATCGCTCGCCAACGAGTGTCGGCGTTCACGAGTTCTCCAGCGCTGTCGTCGGTATCGGTGCGGACATCGAAGCGAGCATCCTGGTCAGCTCCAACCTCCTCGAAGCGGCGTCCCCCATATCTGGGTCAAGGCCGTCAGCCGTCAGCACGGCAAGATCCTGGAATGCCTCGGAGTGCACCATGCCCTGCTGCCGGAGCATGAGATGGGCGAACGCGCCGCCCATCTCGTCCCCGGGCGCATGCTCGACTTCATCGGCGTCAAGCGTCCCGGCGGGGCTTCACCTCCGCCACCGCCGACACGAGCGTCGAGAAGGGCGACATCCCCGTCGTCACCGGCAAGACCGGGGCCGTTGCAGAGCTTCACACACCTCCCCTGACGACTAGAATCAGCCACCGGTGAGCCGGGAAGTCTGGTCGGCACAGTCTTCCGCCTGCCCTGGAGCCCTGCCCCATGCCCCTCACCCTTGTCGTGCTCGCCCTGTGGGCGCTTGCCTTCCTCACGTTCAACGTCGTCGTCAGCGTCCGGGTCTGGCGGATCAGACATCTGCCGCGCTGGCGTCGGGTCCTGCCGGGACTGCTGCTGTGCGCAGGGCTCACGGCCAGTCTCACCCGGGCCACAGGAGTCACCGCTGTCGCGGAGTCCCTTGCCTTCTCCCTCTTCGTAGCCACGGCGGCGATCGGCCTGTTCGAGCTTCGCCGCCAGCGGACGCGTGCCTCCCGCCCGGACGATTCCGCGGCCCTGACATGAGCGCTTGGGCAAGCTGGACACTGGTGATCGGGGGTGTGGCACTGCTCCTGGCGCCGAGCATCGCGGTCCTGCTGGGCTGGCGGCCGAACCGCCTCGCCCGGCCCGGCGCCCCGGCCCGCCTGCTCGGTGGCGCCGGTGTCATGCTGTACGGAGCCGTGCTGACCAATGAGGCGGCGCGGCTGGCCGAGGCTTCGAGCGCCGCGAGGGAGGCATGTTCCCTCGTCGCGCTGGGGCTGGTCGGTTTTTCCATCGCGTTCGTGATCATCTACGACTTCCGGGCGGTCCGCCCTTCCCGATCAGGACGCCGCTGAGCGGCCCTCGGCCGGCGAAGAACGGCTACCAGGGGGCGAGATGGCGGTCCTCGCCCTCGCCTCCGTCGCCCGCGTCGGCATCATGCGCTTCAACCGCCGGGATGTCGGCTGACCCGGCCGAAGGGCGCGCGGGGCGGCTGCTCACGGTGCCGCATGCATGGCCATAGCCGCAGAACGGGACGTGGGCCTGTCGAACCCGTCCGCGGGTGGAGTCGGTGGGGCATTCAGCACGGCTGTGAGCATCAATGCCAGCAGCGCGATCACCGAGAGGACGACCGCTACCACGAAGCGAGGGTTGCGGCGGATGGCTGGGGCCGCAGGCTCTGCCGGATTCCCGGGGAACTGCTGGTTCAGTGTGCTCATCCGGGCGGCGAGGGCGGGGTCGTCGTGGGTGAGGCGCCGCTCGATCTCCGTGAGGATGCGCTGGTCATCTGCGGGGTGACTCATAGCGACCGCCTCGGGAGTGCTGTGGACGGGCGGATGGACCTGTCACATTCCTCCTCACTCGGAATGTTCCCCAGCGACCCCGCTCCGATGCCCTGGGACGTCGGAGTGCCTGGGCGGTTGCGCCACCGTTCCAAGAGCGCCGACTCAACGGGGCGAGCCGGACCGTTGCCGTGAACCAGCCGAACGGGCTCTGCCCACGAAGGCTGGCGCTGCGTCCGACGTTCCGCCTTCCCCCTGGGAACGGCTGCTTCGCCGTAGGGCCGGCCCGAAGCCGGCTGCTCGTCGAGTGGACCCTCTGATCGGGAGGCCCGCTCGTCGTGGTCCATGCGCGCCAGAATGTCGAAGCACTCTCCGCGGCCCAGGTACTTCAAGTGGCCCGGTTCGCCGGAGAACCGCCCGTCGCGCCGGTTCGAGGAGTGATCGAGGAGTGCACCAGGTCGCACGGCGCACGGGTGGCCCTTTACCCCGTCCGCTGGCACATCGTGCGGACATGCCGATTGCGTCCCGATTTAGGTGGGTAAATGAGTGGATAAGTCCCCTGAGGGAGGCTGATCCCATGCCGTGGTTCGCCTGGCTTCTCGCCGCCGCGGCCCTCGGCCTCGCGGAGTTCTTCACCCTGACGCTGGTTTTCGGGCTTCTGGCGGGCGCCGCCCTGGTCACTGCCGTTGTCGCCGGGGTCGGCGTCGGCCTTTTCGGGCAGCTCCTCGCGCTCGCGCTGGCAGCGGCGGCGGGCCTGGTCATCGTCCGCCCTGTCGCGCTGCGGCAAATGGCACAGGGCCCCGTCACGCATGAGGGGAGCGACGCGCTGATCGGCAAGCGGGCCGAGGTCATGCAGGAGGTGACCGCGACACGCGGCCTGATCAAGATCTCCGGTGAGGACTGGTCCGCACGTGCTCTCGACGAGAGCCATGTGATCCCGGTCGGGTCGCTGGTGGACGTCATGGAGATCGAAGGCGCGACAGCGATCGTCTACCCCCGCGAACTGCTTCCGTGAACGGCTGAACACGTCCCGACGGAGGAATGGTGGATCCGGTTCTCATCCCGATTCTCGTGGCGGCGATCGTCGTCGTCTTCCTCGTGGCGGCCACGGTGCGCATCGTCCCGCAGGCGCGCCGCTACAACATCGAGCGGTTCGGTCGTTACCGCCGGACGCTGCAACCCGGCCTGAACTTCGTTCTGCCGGTGGCGGACCGCATCAACACCAAACTCGACGTGCGCGAGCAGGTCTACTCGTCCCAGCCCAAGCCGGTCATCACCGAGGACAACCTCGTCGTCAACATCGACACGGTGCTCTACTACCAGATCACGGATCCGCGCGCGGCGGCCTACGAGGTGGCCGACTACCTGCAGGCGATCGATCAGCTCACCGTGACCACGCTCCGGAACGTCATCGGCTCCATGGACCTTGAGCAGACGCTCACCTCGCGTGAAGAGATCAACACCCGGCTCCGCACCGTCCTGGACGACGCCACCGGCAAGTGGGGCATCCGCGTCAACCGCGTCGAGATCAAGGCCATCGATCCACCTCACACGATCAAAGAGGCGATGGAGAAGCAGATGCGGGCCGAGCGGGACAAGCGCGCGGCCATCCTGCACGCCGAAGGAGAGCGGCAGGCCAAGATCCTCACCGCGGAGGGCACGAAGCAGAAGGACATCCTGGAGGCGCAGGGCACCCAGCAGGCCATGATCTTGAGGGCGGACGGCGAGGCGAAGGCGGTGGAGCGCGTCTTCCAGGCCGTCCATCGCAACAACGCCGACCCGAAGATCCTGGCCTACAAGTACCTGGAGACGCTCCCGCACCTGGCGAAGAGCGACAACAACACGTTCTGGGTGATCCCGGGAGAGCTGACCGAGGCGGTTCGCGCCGTCACCAGCGCGTTCGGGGATCGGTCGGCCAGGGGTCTGCCACCGTCCGAGCAGCGGGAGAAAGCAGCCGCTACCGGTGGTGGCGGCGAGCCGGACGAAGGCGCGGCGCCCCAGCTCGAGGCAGGCTCGACGTTCTCGCTCGACGCCGCCGCGGCAGCGGACGAAGTCGCGAAGCAGGCCGACGCCGTGGTGAGCGACGCGAAGGCCGAGGCCGAGGCGGCCAGGACCTCCCAGGTACCGGGCCGGGGGCAGACCTCCGGCGCTTGAGCGCACCCCCGCTCCGTCAGAGCTGCTCCCTCGGCCAGCCGAGGAGTCGGGCGCCGACGACGGCGGTCTGGAGGGTGTAGCGCTGGACCGGATCGCCGGGGTCCGAACCGGTCAGGCGATGGATGCGGTCGAGGCGGTACGTCATGGCCCGCACGCTCAGGTTCAGACGGCGGGCCGCCTGGGCGGTGACGCAGCCGGTGTCGAAGTACGCGGTGAGGGTGTCCAGGAGCGGCTGGGCGCCGCCGCGGGCCTGCTGGAGCGGACCGAGGACGCTGCGTACGAGGTCGGCCATGGCCTGCCGGTCGCGGGTCAGGACGGGGTAGACGAGGAGGTCGGCGGCGTGCAGGACCGGGTCGTTCAGGTCCATGCGGGCGGCGAGGTCGAGGGCGTTGAGGGCTTCCTCGTAGGAGTGGACGACGCCGCCGGCGCCGGGATGGGACCGGCCTATGGCGACCTGGCCGCCGTCGGTCGCCGCGTACGCCTGCTTGGCGAAGTGGGCCAGCACCTCGGGCTCGTCGGCCGGCGCGATGCAGATCAGCCGGCCGTCCTTGGTGGTGAGCAGGATGCGGCGGTTGCCGAACCGGGCGACCAGCGACGCCTCGATCGTGCGGGTGACCGCGAACCCGTCGCCGTACGGCTCCGCGCCCTGTGCGACGGCCACCGCGTGGGCATGGGACAGGAGCAGCCCGAAGCGTTCGGCGCGCTCGGCGAGCCGGCCGAGGTCGCTGCGCCCGTAGAGCAGGTCGTCGATGAACTCCCGACGCGCCGCCTCCTCCTGTCGTACCGCCAGCCGCTGCGCCCGTTCGTGGCCCTCGGCGAAGGCGTCGACGGCCTGCTCGACGGCCGCGAGGAGGTGCTCGTGGCTCGGCCGCGGCAGCCCGGCATGTGTCTCCCGCGCGGCGGCGAGGTGGGCGCGGACGAGGGCACGCAAGCCGATCCCGGCCTCCGCGGCCCGCTCGCCCTGATACCGGAACGCTTCCAGCTCCTCGCGGGTGAGCCTGCGGCCGGTCGAGCAGACAGCCGTCAGAACGCCGGCGTACCCCTCCAGATACTCCTCGGCTGTCTCCCGTTCCCCCACGGCCCCTCCCGGAATCCTGACGCGTCTCTGACGAGATCCTGACGCGAGAGGCCAGGCTGCCACAGCCCCGGTGAGGAGTCGCAACCGGCATCAAGAAGGCGTCAAACACTGCCGGGTTACGGAAATGCCTTACACGGGCTCTGCGGCCAGGATAGTGAGGCCGGACGGCCTGGGGGTGGCGTCGATGCCGGTTGCGGGAAATCGACGTACGCGAAGGGGAGGGCTATGGGCGGGTTCCTTAACGCGGCCGCCGGCCTCCCCGCGACGCCGTCCGCAGCGCCGTCCGCGAAGCTGCCGCCCGACGAACCGGGGCCGCCCCGGCGCTGACCCGCCGGCCCTCCGCAGCACCGCGCTGCCCCCCTCATGCGTACCGCCGCCCGAGCGGATACGCCTCTCCTCCTTCTTCGATCGACACGGGGTTCTCTCATGGATGCCATCACCGTGGTCATCGGCGTGCTCATCGCCGTGGTCCTGCTCGTCGCCGCCGCGCTGCTCTTCGTGAGCCGCCTGTTCCGCAAGGTGGAGCAGGGCAAGGCGCTGATCGTCTCCAAGATGCGGAAGGTCGACGTGACCTTCACCGGGCAGGTCGTGCTGCCCGTGCTGCACAAGGCCGAGGTCATGGACATCTCGGTGAAGACCATCGAGGTCAGCCGGACCGGCCGGGACGGCCTGATCTGTCGGGACAACATCCGTGCAGACATCCGCATCACCTTCTTCGTACGGGTCAACAAGACCGCGCAGGACGTCATCAAGGTCGCGCAGGCGATCGGCACCCAGCGGGCCAGTGACAAGGCGACGCTGCAGGAGCTGTTCAACGCCAAGTTCTCCGAGGCGCTGAAGACCGTCGGCAAGCAGATGGACTTCACCGACCTGTACACCAAGCGCGAGGAGCTGCGGTTCCGGATCATCGAGATCATCGGCATCGACCTCAACGGCTACAGCCTGGAGGACGCGGCCATCGACTACCTTGAGCAGACGCCGCTCACCCATCTCGACCCGGCCAACGTCCTCGACGCCCAGGGCATCCGGAAGATCACCGAGCTGACCGCCATCGAGCACGTCCGGACGAACGAGTTCCAGCGGACGGAGGAGAAGGAGATCACCCGGCAGAACGTCGACGCCCGCGAGGCCATCCTGGAGCTGGAGCGGCGCCAGGCCGACGCCGAGATCAAGCAGAAGCGGGAGATCGACACCGTACGGGCCCGGGAGGAAGCCGAGACCGCACGGGTGGTGGAGGAGGAGCGGCTGCGGGCCCAGAGCGCCTTCCTCAGGACGGAGGAACAGCTCGGCATCCAGCGCGAGAACCAGGCCCGCGAGGTCGCCGTCGCGCAGAAGAACCGCGAGCGGGTCATCGCCGTCGAGAACGAGCGGATCGAGAAGGACCGCCTCCTGGAGGTCATCGCCCGGGACCGGGAGACCGAACTCACCCGTATCTCCGCGGAGAAGGAGGTCGAGGCCGAGCGCCGGGAGATTGCCGAGGTCATCCGCGAGCGGGTCGCGGTGGACCGCACGGTCGCGGAGCAGGAGGAGTCCATCAAGCGGCTGCGCGCGGTCGAGGAGGCCGAGCGCGAGCGCCAGGCGATCATCATCGCCGCCGAGGCGCAGGCGCAGGAGAAGTTGGTCAAGGACATCAAGGCGGCGGAGGCCGCGGAGCAGGCCGCCGTGCACCGCGCGGCGGAGGAACTCACCCTCGCCGAGGCCCGCAACAAGGCCGCCGACATGGACGCCCGCGCCAAGATCCGGCTCGCCGAGGGCATCCAGGCCGAGGCCGCGGCCGAGGGCCTCGCGGCGGCGCAGGTACGGGAGAAGGAGGCCGACGCGATCGAGAGGACCGGCCGGGCCGAGGCGGAGGCCACCGAGGCCCGCCTGCGCGCCGAAGCCGTCGGCACGCGGGAGAAGGCGCTCGCCGAGGCGACCGCGATCGGCGAGAAGCTCAAGGCCGAGGCGGCCGGCCTGACCGAGAAGGCGGCGGCCATGGCCGCGCTCGACGAGGCATCCCGTACGCACGAGGAGTACCGGCTGCGCCTGGAGGCGGAGAAGGACATCCGCCTCGCCGGGCTCGACGTGCAGCGGCAAGTGGCCGAGGCGCAGGCCACGGTCCTTGCGACCGGCCTGGAGAACGCCGACATCAACATCGTCGGCGGCGAGTCGGTCTTCCTCGACCGGCTGGTGCAGTCGATCGCGCTCGGCAAGTCCGTCGACGGCTTCATGGAGCACTCGCAGACCGCGCAGACGCTCGCCGGGCCGTGGCTGAACGGCTCCGGCTCCTTCACCGAGGACCTCACCAAGGTGCTCGGCTCGCTGTCCACCGCCGATGTACAGAACCTCAGCGTCTCCGCGCTGCTCGCGAAGGTCATGAAGTCGGGCGTACTCGACGCGGGCGCGCCGGGCGTGGCCCCGGTCGAGACCACGGCACTGAACGGCGTCGCCACCAAGAGCTGACCGCCCACGGGGGAGCGGTCACAGCGGGTCCGGTGCCGGCATACGGGGGTTGACGGCACCGGACCCGCGTCGATCACGGAACAAGGGAGCGGAACGAGATGAGCGCCGGAATCGACCAGGACACGTACGCGGTGCTGCGCGACCGCCTCACCACGCAGGCCGGCGAGCTGGCCCGACGCGCCGAGGCCCTCAACAAGGCCCGGATCGCGGAGTTCGGCGCCGGCGAGCTGGCCCTCACGGGCACCGGTCGCATCCGCACCGCGCACAACAGCCTGCCCCGGGACATCGTCGCCGTCGGCGACGACGTCCTCCTCTTCGGCCGCCACACAACGTCGGCGGGGCGTGCAGAGACCGCGGTCGCCGACGTCTTCACGCTGTACGACCGCGAGCTGAATCCCCTGCCCGAGGGCTCCGTGCCCGGCCTGCTCGACGACCCCGACTTCGTAGGGGAGTTCACCGCGCTGCACCGCTACTTCCGGGGCACCCGCCTGCTGCGGCTTCGTCACGTGGAGGGCCGGCTCCTCGCCGTCTTCCGGACGGGGGAGCAGGCGGACGACCTCCGCGTCCTGCGCTGGTCCGTGGGGCCGTCCGGCGAGCTGCGGTTCCTCGACGCCAGGGGCGAGCGCGATCACGTCCTGCCTCCCTCCCACGACGTCGACTGGGTGGAGACGACCCGCGACGACCATGTCCCGGGCCGGCACCCGCACCTTTCCCTCGGCGGCCGCCTGTTCGTCTCCACGGTCGGCGGGGTGCTGACGGTGAAGACGGAGAACGACACCGAGACCGCCGAAGGCGTCCACACCGAACCGGTCGACGAGCCCCTGCAGTCCCTGGCCGACGCGGAGGTCGCGTACGCGACGGTGGGCGCTCTGATCCTGGTGCGCGTCCGCCCGTACAAGGAGGAGATCCGACGGCACCTCGTCTTCAACACCCTGACCGGCTCCGTCGTCAGACTCGACGGCATCGGACAGGCGTGTCTGCGACTGCCCGAGGACGAGGGGATCGTGTTCCCCGGCGGATACTGCCTCGCCTCCGGCACGGTGAAGACCTTCGATACGGACTCGGCGGGGCCGACGGCGGCGGGCCCGGGGGCGGGGCCGGCGTTCGAGCGGGCGATCCGCTCGCCCAACGGCGAGGACGTCCTCTACGTCTTCCACGCACAAGAGGCCGGCCGCAGCCTCCTCCTCCCGTACAACCTGATCCGCAAGGAGATCGCCAGCCCGGTGTCCTGCCGCGGACACGCCCTCCTCGACGACGGGACGATGGTCGTCCTGCGCGCGGACGACGAGGAGCCCGGCCGGGTCCACCCGGTGCAGATCTGGCGGACCCCGTACGTCGCCGACACGCACCCGGCGCCGCCGGGCAGCGGCCCGCTCGCCCGGATCGGCAACGCCGACCTCGTCCGCGGCATCTCCGACTGCCTCGCCATCGCCCGGCAGGCCACCGAACCGGCCCCCGCCGGTGCGGTGTACGCGTCGCTGATCGCCGCGTGCGAGCGCGCGGCCGACCACCACCACTGGCTGGGCGACCCGGAGACCGGTGACCTGCGCGGCCCGCTGACCGACCTGCGCGGCACCGCCGCCCAGGTCCTCGACGAGTTCGAGACCGTGACGACCCTCACCCGGCAGGCGGCCGAGGCGCTCGCGGAGTCCGGCCGGCGGATCTCCCGGCTGGTCCGGCGCATCCGCAGCGAGGCACCGGCCACCGCCGATGAATGGATCGAGCGGATCACCCAACTCCGCCAGGAACAGGGGCACCTGGTGACCCTGAAGGAGATGCGCCACGCCGACACCGAGAGCATCGACACCCTGGCCGCGGAGGTCGAGGCCGACATCACCTCGGTCGCGCAGCGGGCCGTCGCCTTCCTCCAGCGGGAGGATGCCTTCACCGGCCACCACGCGGAGGCCGAGCGGCTCGCCGCCGAGGCCGGCGCGCTGACCACCGTCGCCGAGACGGGCCGCGTCGCCGACCGGCTCGACGAGCACACCCTCGGCCTCCGTACCCTCAGCGAGATCGTCGCCGGCCTGGACATCGGCGACGCGACCGTCCGCACCTCGATCCTGGAGCGGATCGCCGACGTCCTCGGCTCCCTCAACCGAGCCCGGGCCGTCCTGGCCTCCCGGCGTGCCGAACTCCTCGACACCGAGGGCCGGGCGGAGTTCGCGGCCGAGCTCGCCCTACTGACCCAGGCGGTCACCGGCGCCCTCGCGGCCTCCGACACGCCGCAGGACTGCGACCACCAACTCGGTCGCCTGCTCCTCCAGTTGGAGAACCTGGAATCCCGCTTCGCCGAGCACGACGGCTTCCTGACCACCGTCGCCGAGAAGCGGAGCGAGATCTACGAGGCATTCACCTCCCACCGGCAGTCCCTCCAGGACGCCCGCGCCCGCCGTGCGGAACGTCTCGCCGAGTCGGCGCGCCGGATCCTTGAGGCGATCGCCCGGCGGGCCTCGGCCCTCGCCGACCTCGACGCGGTACACACGTACTTCGCCTCCGACCCGATGGTCGCCAAAGTCCGGCGCCTCGCGGCGGACCTCAGGGAACTCGGTGACCAGGTAAGGGCGGAAGAGCTGGACGGCCGGCTGGCGGCCGCCCGTCAGGAGGCCGGCCGGGCCCTGCGGGACCGCACCGACCTGTTCTCCGACGGCGGCGACACCATCCGGCTCGGCCGGCACCGCTTCGCCGTCAACCGGCAGGTGCCCGAGCTGACCCTCGTACCGTACGAGGACGGCCTGGCCTTCACCCTGACGGGCACCGACTACCGCTCGCCCGTCACCGACCCGGACTTCGCCGCCCACCGGCCCCACTGGCACCGGACCCTGCCCTCCGAGTCGCCGGAGGTCTATCGCGCCGAACACCTGGCCGCACGTCTTCTGGCCGAGCACGGCGCGGACGGCCTGGCGGGCGCGGACCTCGCCGCGCTCGCACGGGGTGCGGCGGAGGGCGCCTACGACGAGGGCTACGAGCGCGGCGTCCACGACCACGACGCGGCACTGATCCTGGAGGCGGTGCTCGGGCTGTACAAGGGCGCCGGACCACTGAGGTACCCGGCGGCGGCGCGCGCGGCCGCCCAGACCTTCTGGGCCCACGCCACCACCGCCGAGGCCCGCGACCAGTGGACCCACCGAGCGGTCTCCCTGACGCAGGCCCGTGACCTCTTCGGCTCGGCGTCGGCCGTCGACGGACTCCGGCGGGAACTGGCCGCGAAGATCGGCGACGCGACCGCCGCCGCGTACCTGATCACGGAGCTGGCCTCCGGCCCGCCGGGCTTCGCCGTCTCCCACGAGGCACAGACCCTGCTGGCGGCCTTCCGCCGCGCCGTCGCCACCTCCGCGTACGACGACACCCTCGCCGTTCTCGCGGAACCGGCCGCCCGGCGGCAGCATGTCGAGGCATGGCTCACCTCGTACGCGGCGGCGTCGGGGGAGCGGCTCCACGAGGGCGTCCTGGCCGAGGCCGTCGTCGTCGAGCTGAGCCCGGACCTCGACCGCTACGAGGTCACCGCCCCGACCACGGCGACGGTCACCGGACTCCTCGGCACCCACCCCCGTGTGGTGGACCGCGCACTCGTACTGCGCCTGGACGAGTACCTGGCCAGGACGCGGGCCTTCGCCGAGCGGGACGTGCCGGCCTTCCGCGCCTACCAGCGGCACCGGGCGGAGCTCGTCGCGGCCGAGCGGGCCCGGCTGCGGCTGGAGGAATACCGTCCGCACGTCATGTCGTCGTTCGTGCGCAACCGGCTCGTCGACGAGGTCTACCTGCCGCTGATCGGCGACAGCCTCGCCAAGCAGCTCGGCGCGGCAGGCGACGCCAAGCGGACCGACTCCCACGGACTGCTGCTGCTCCTCTCGCCGCCCGGCTACGGCAAGACGACACTCGTCGAGTACGTCGCCGACCGACTCGGGCTGCTCCTGGTCAAGGTCGACGGGCCCGCCCTCGGGCAGGCCACGACCTCCCTCGATCCCGCGGAGGCCCCCGACACCGCGGCACGCCGCGAACTGGAGAAGATCGCCTTCGCGCTCGCGGCGGGCAACAACGTCCTGCTGTACGTGGACGACATCCAGCACACCTCGCCGGAGTTCCTGCAGAAGTTCATCCCCCTCTGCGACGCCACCCGGACCCTGAACGGCCACGACCTGCGCGGCAAGCGCTTCGCCGTCTGCATGGCCGGCAACCCCTACACCGAATCGGGGCAGCTCTTCCGGGTGCCGGACATGCTCGCCAACCGGGCCGACGTGTGGAACCTCGGCGACGTGCTGACCGGCAAGGAGGACGCCTTCGCGGCGAGCTTCGTCGAGAACGCCCTCACCTCACACCCGGTCCTCGCGCCGCTCGCCGGACGCGACCAGGGCGACGTGGAGCTGCTGACCCGCCTGGCGGCGGGCGACCCGACCGCACGCCGCGACCGGCTCGCCCACCCCTACGCCCCCGCCGAGCTCGACCGTGTCCTCGCCGTCCTGCGGCACCTGCTGACCGCTCGCGAGACGGTCCTCGCGGTCAACGAGGCGTACATCGCCTCGGCCGCCCAGTCCGACGACGCCCGCACCGAGCCGCCGTTCCGGCTCCAGGGCTCCTACCGCAACATGAACAAGATCGCGGCCCGTATCTCGCCCGCCATGAACGACGCCGAGCTCGCCGCCGTGATCGAGGACCACTACACCGCCGAAGCTCAGACCCTCACGACCGAGGCCGAGGCCAACCTCCTCAAGCTCGCCGAGCTGCGGGGCACCCTCACGGCGGCGCAGGCCGCCCGCTGGGCGGACGTGACCGCCGCGTACGCGCGCGCCCGGGCGTTCGGCGGCTCCGGAGACGATCCCCTGGACCGGGCGATCGCCGTTCTCGGCCTCCTCGCCGACCGCGTCGCGGCCGTCGAGACGGCGATCACCCGCGCGACGGACCCGCGCCATCTCCTCGCCCGCCCGTCGGGCCGGCACCTGACACGACCGACCGAAGTGACCGAGTAGAAGGGGCCTGGCATGGCCAAACCATTGCACGCGGCGATCGGAGGCATCGAGATCCGCTGCCTGATGTGCGACAACGACACCTTCCGGGAGCGAGAGGTGAAGCTCAACAGCACGGGGATGGAGTTGCTCAATCTCGCGTGGGCCAACGAGTCCGCGACCGGCCTGATCTGCTGGACGTGCGGATACGTCCACCTGTTCGTGAACCGCGACATCCAGCTCTTCCGGGTCAGGTAGTGATCCGCCGAGCGGAAGGATGGGCCGGCTCGACTCCGCTCCGCGATTCGTGCTTTCTGCCGGTGCGCTGCGGGGGCGCGAACATGTGTGTCGCTCGGAACGCTCCTGACCAGCAGAAATAAGTGCACGGTGAACGGACAAGCTGTTCGGATAGCGGTCACGTCACGCTTGCTGGGATTTCGGAAGATCACCTTCCGTAATGTGATGTGCGTCACCCGCCGGCGGGGCGCTGTCGTGGTAGGAATGCGCAACTCCGCAGGTGGCACCACCCCTCGCCATCCTGCGCAGTGCCGGCACGCACCGGCAGGACCGCTCAAGGTGATCACACTCCGAGTCCAGGACGTGACGCCTCGGGTCGCCGATCGGACAACGGCGTTCGCTCATACACGCACCCTCACCGGCGCAGCCTCCCGCGCGCCGGTCCTGCGCACTGAGGTCCCCACCGTGTCACTCGATTCCTTCACCCAGTCCGTGGACGACGCCGTCAGCGGCTTTTTCGAGCCCATAGCCAAGTGGCTCGGCGAGATCGTCTTCTACGCCATCCCCGTCGGCGGCACGCAGTTGCCGCTGATCGTGGCCTGGCTCGTCGTCGCCGGAGTCGTCTTCACCGGCTGGTTCGGCTTCGTCCAGTTGCGCAAGTTCCGCCTCGCGGTCGACGTCGTGCGCGGCAAGTACGACGAGAAGGGGTCGGCCGGCGAGGTCAACCACTTCCAGGCGCTGACCGCCGCCGTCTCAGGCACCGTCGGCCTCGGCAACATCGCGGGCGTGGCCGTCGCCGTCTCCATCGGCGGTCCCGGCGCCACGTTCTGGATGATCCTCTGCGGCCTGCTCGGCATGGCCACCAAGTTCGTCGAGGTCACCCTCGGTGTGAAGTACCGCGAGGTGCACGCCGACGGCACCGTCTCCGGCGGTCCCATGCACTACCTGGCCAAGGGCCTCGCCGAGCGTTTCGGCAAGAACGGCAAGACCCTCGGCAAGGTCCTCGCGGTCCTCGCCTCCTTCATGATCCTGTTCTTCGGCCTCTTCGGCGGCAACCTGTTCCAGGTCAACCAGTCCTACGCCCAGCTCGTCTCCGTCACCGGTGGCGAGAGCGGCCTGATGGGCTCGTCCGCCGGAGCGCTCTTCTTCGGCATCCTGATCGCCGCCCTCGTCGGCATCGTCCTCCTCGGCGGCATCCGCTCCATCGCCTCGGTCACCAGCCGGCTCGTGCCCGCCATGGCCGGCATCTACATCGCCGCCTGCCTGGTCGTCATCCTGGTGAACGTCACCGCGGTGCCGTCCGCGGTCTCCGCGATCATCGAGGGCGCGTTCAACCCCCAGGGCGTCGCCGGCGGTGTCCTCGGCGCGCTGATCGTCGGCTTCAAGCGGGCCGCCTTCTCCAACGAGGCCGGCCTCGGCTCCGCTCCCATCGCGCACTCCGCGGTGAAGACCAAGCACCCCGCGAGCGAGGGCCTGGTCGCCCTGCTCGAGCCGTTCATCGACACGGTCATCATCTGCACCATGACCGCGCTGACCATCGTCATCGCCAACCCGGCCAGCTACGTCGAGCTCCGGAACGGCGGCGAGTCCATCGGCGGCGTCACCATCACCTCCGACGCCTTCGCCACCGTCCTGCCGTGGTTCCCGTACATCCTGACCCTCGCGGTCATGCTGTTCGCGATCTCCACCGTGCTGACGTGGGGCTACTACTGCATGAAGGCATGGACGCACCTCTTCGACCGCAGCCGCGCCAGCGAGCTGACCTTCAAGGTCCTCTACACCGTCTTCGCGGTGGCCGGCTCGCTCCTCACGCTGCAGACGCTGATCGACATGGCGGACGCGGTGCTGTTCATGCTCGCCGTCATCAACATCATCGGCCTGTACCTCCTCGCGCCGGTCGTCAAGCGGGAGCTCAACTCCTTCCTCGCCTTCGTGCGGAACCGCGACGCGGGACTGCACACGGACGAGGACGAAGACCAGGAGCCGGTGAAGACCACCGTCTGACCGCCCCCCGGCGGCCCGGCTCCTTAGGTGGGGTCCGTACACACCTCGCGCCTTGGTGTGCACGGGCCCCACTCGCCTGCGTTTTCTGCGTTTCAGCAGGTGAGAACCGGCCTGGTGAGATCGGAAGGGGCAGGCTAGGGTGTAAAGAACGCGTCAAGGTGACGCTGGTGTGCCGGGAAGTCTGGTCGGCGTCCGAGGGCCCGTGTGCCCATCCGTCGACGTACCCCGGAGACCCGCCCCATGACGCAGCCGCGCCCACGCAAGCCCCTCTTCGGACTGCTGCCCTGGACGGAGCGGCAGACGGTCGCCGAAGCCCTTCGGACCGAGACGGTCGGCGGACTGGTCCTCCTGGCCGCAGCCGTGGTCGCGCTCGTCTGGGCCAACAGCCCGTGGAGCGCGGCGTATGCGGACATACGCGACTTCCACTTCGGGATACCCGCCCTGGGCCTGGACCTCTCGGTCGGCCACTGGACGGCCGACGGCCTGCTGGCCATCTTCTTCCTGATCGCCGGCATCGAGCTGAAGCGAGAGCTGGTGGTCGGCGAGCTCCGGACTCCCGCCACCGCCGCCCTGCCCGTCATCGCCGCCGTCTGCGGCATGGCCGTCCCGGCCGCCCTCTACCTCCTCACCGTTACGGCAGGCGGCGGGAGCGCCGACGGCTGGGCCGTGCCGATGGCCACCGACATCGCCTTCGCCCTCGCGGTGCTTGCCGTCATCAGCACACATCTGCCGTCCGCGCTGCGGGCCTTCCTGCTCACCCTCGCCGTGGTCGACGACCTCGGCGCCATCTTCATCATCGCGGTCTTCTTCACCTCCGACCTCAACTTCTGGGCGTTGGGCGGCGCGTTCGCCGGGCTCCTCGGCTTCTACCTCCTCCAGCGTTTCCGAGTGCGCGGTTGGTGGTGGTACGCACCGCTGGGCATCGTCATCTGGGCGCTGATGTACAACTCAGGAGTCCACGCGACGGTCGCCGGCGTCGCCATGGGTCTCATCCTGCGTACCGTCCGCGACAAGGGTGAGAAGAGCACACCGGCCGCCCGTGTCGCCCACCGGCTGCACCCGGTCTCCGCCGGCGTCGCCGTCCCGCTCTTCGCCCTCTTCGCCGCAGGCGTCACGGTCTCCGGCGATGCCCTGACCAGAGTGTTCACCGACCCCGAGCCCCTCGGCGTCGTCATCGGGCTCGTCGCGGGCAAGATCCTCGGCATCTTCCTCGGCACCTACCTCGCCGCCCGCTTCACCCGCGCCGAACTCAACCCTGACCTCGCCTGGGCCGACGTCCTCGGCCTCGCCACCCTGGCCGGCATCGGCTTCACCGTCGCGCTCCTGATCGGTGAACTCGCCTTCCCGGCCGGCACCGAGGGAGAACACATCAAGGCCGCCGTCCTCGTCGGCTCCCTCATCGCGGCAACCCTCGCCGCTGTGCTCCTGCGCCGCCGCAACCGCATCTACAAGCGGTTGTGGGAGGAAGAGGAACGCGACGACGACGCCGACGGCATCCCCGACATCTACCAGACCGGCGCCACGGGCAGCGGCCGGTGACCGACCCGGCCGCGGGCCCCGCCCTCCTCGGCGCGACCGTAGTGCTGGCGCTCCTGGTCATCCGTACCGCCGTGCGGGAGACGAAGCAGCCAGGAAGCGCCCGGCAGGAGTGGGCGTTCCTCCGGGACGGACGATCGCTGGTTCTCCTCCTCGGCGCGGCCGCGACGCTGGGAACCCTGGGCTGGATCCTGTCAGGTCCGGCATCCCTGCCCTGGGCGGGTCTCGCGGCCCTCCTCGTCGCCAGCGTCTGTCACAAGGAAGGCTGAGGGCATGTTTCACGTCCAGTGGATCGCGCGGTCCACGACGTGCCCGGTGCCGTTCGGCGTGGCCTCTCTGAGGGACCGGCCCCACCACGCCCCGTAGGCGCCCGCTCCTTCGGCTGAGAGAGCCCGCCTCGACACGCAGTCCACAGTGGTGCCGGAATCGTCAGAGGTGAGCGCCCTAAGAGAGCGGGAGGGAGATGGCCAGCGCGACCGACGGCCCGGGCCGGGACAGCCCCGGCAGCCTCCCGTAGACGCCGCGTGCCCGGCGCAGTGCCGAGTGACCTCGTGCCCCTTCAACACCCCTGCACGCCCCTGCACGCACTCCTATGGGGGATGGGCAGGCCGAAGCGGCATCGAAAAGATCAACACCGGGTGCCGACCAGGCGCTTCCCTCTCACCGCAGGAGACAGCATGAGTGACAGCGGAACGTTTGAGTTCTTCGTCTTGAATCTGACCAAGGAGCCCCTCAAGGGCGCGGTCTCGTGGAATGGAGCCGGCCGCACCGTGGACATTGACGTCAACGGTCTGGAGCCCTGCGCCGTGTCGCAACGCGCGGGATTCTCGCCGGAGCGGGGACGCGACGACATGTGGAGTTGGAGCGAGCGGGGCAGGCAGTACCAGTTGAACTGCTTCGACGGGGACCGGTATGTGGTGGTGACCATCAGCGACTACGGCATCGGAGTGCTGCCCACGAAGACTTCGCCTGACACCTGGGGCTGGTGAGCCCCGTGCAGGGGGACCCGCAGGGCAGCGAAGGCCGGCTTCTCGTACGTCCCACCGTGTGACACGCCGGGCAGCCCGGCCGCCCGTGCGGGCGGTCACCCCTCGGTCTTCACGGTCCGGCGAGGGCAGCGGAGCCTTGCCGCTCCGCTGCCCGGAGCACCGCTACCTGCTCTACAAGAGCGGGACGCTCACGGCTCTCGGGCACAGGCGCGAAGCACGCCAGGTCCAGGAGCAGGCGCTCGTCCTCTACCAGGACAAGACAGGAACCGACCCCGCGCTCCTCCGGCTTGAAGCGGCCATCTGCTGCTACGCGCGGGACCGCAGCCCCGACGAAGCATGCCAGTTGGCCTGTGCGACATGACAATCACGCCGGCCCCCGGTGGGTTCGACGAGTCCGAGATGTACAAGGTGCTGGAGCGGGCCTGTACGAAGGCTGGCCTCGACGGCCGTGATGCGCGTCTCCTGCGCGGCCACACCAATGCCGTTCTCCTGTTGGAGAAGGAACAGGTGGTAGCCAAGATCGCGCGGAAGGGAACGGACGCCGAGAGTGTTGCACGCACAGTTGCCTTCGTACGCTGGCTCATCGAAGCGGGCTTTCCCACCGTCCCCCTTCACCCTGGCGATCAGCCGCTGATCGTCGATGGGCACGCTGTCACCTTCTGGACCTATCTGCCGCAGCCAGAGCACCCGGTGGCGGCCGGGCAACTGGCCGGCCCCCTGAAGGCGCTCCACTCTTTGCCCTCACCGCCGATCGCACTCGATGAGCACGACAACATCCGCGCGATCCGCCGCTCTCTGACCGCGGTCACCTGCCTCCCGGCCGCAGCTCTCCGTTACATGGAGCAGGAGGCGGACCGACTCGAAGCGGAACTGAGGCAGGTCCGGTTCACGCTTGCCCCCGGGCTGATACAAGGCGACCCACAGCACCGAAACGCGCTGCACACCACCGACGGATCTGCGGTCCTGTGCGACTGGGACACGGTGGCCCGCGGTCAACCGGAATGGGACCTCGTCACGGTCGAAGTCCACTGCCGACGGTTCGGTTACGGCCAGGCGCACTACCAAGCGTTCGCGGACGCTTACGGCTGGGACATCACGAAAGGCGCCTACTATCCGGTTCTGCGTGATATCCGAGAGCTGCGGATGATCACCACTAACGCCCGGAAAGTCAGTCATGCTCCCGAATCTTTGAGTGAGATCCAGCGGCGAGTCGACGGACTCAGAAGGCGGGACGAACACCTCGCCTGGAACATCCTCTAGGACTTGTCCGGCCGATCATGAATGATGTTCACCAGACGGGCCTGGCCCTTCGTGAAACCAGACTGCACATCAACGGCGCTGAACCTCCAGGCCGTAGACAAGCGCTGCCCCATGTCGGCAGTGAACGAGTCCGGATTTTGCCGGGCTCGGGCATGGAAGCCCCCGGCCGTACGGGTTGAGACTGAAACCCGAGCCACTTGGAGGGGCGCATGGGCAGGAAGCAGCAGCGGAAGATGCTGCGGCTGATGGAGAGCGGGGAGCCGGTCCGGCTCGCTGTCACCATGGCCACGATGAAGAAGCTCACCCGGCTTGCCTTCATCGCCCAGCAGTTCGGGTACGCGTACGAGAACCTCCAGCAGACCAGTCAAGGCGGGAGCGTGCTGTCGCTCGTGCCCGACCCCGATCCGCAGGCACGGGCGCTCGCTGAGGAGAACCGGGAACGCTACCCGCACGCGGCCGAGGGAGGCTCGTTGCCGCCGCTCGTGCCCGAGGCGCTCGAAATCCTCAAGGCCCGGATGGTCCTGGACCTCCAGCGCCAGCACTCCACCAAGGCCCGGATGGTGCTCATCCTGGTCCCCCTCACCCTCGGCTCGCTCACCCTCGGCCTGGAGTTCGGCGAGGACGTGGCCTCGGTTCTCACCGTCGCCGGTGGCTTCTGGGCGGCGACGACGGCTCTGCTGTGCGTCTTGTTCGCCGCCAGCCGACGCTCCATCGCCCGGTGCACCGCTCGACTGCAGGCCGCCGGCTTCACAACCGTGACCGACCACAACGGCCAGGACCGGTACGTGCCGCCCGGTGGGCGCCTCCCAGGTTATGGAAACCCATTCGCCAGCTAGGACTTGTCCAGCCAATCAAGTTCGTAGCCAGATGGACAGGGCGGCTGCTGTAGCGGTGCCGAGGTGGACGGGGCCGTTGCTGGAGGCATTGTCGGCCGCGAGGCAGTCCGGCTTCTTGCGGGGGCCTGCCTGGCCCGGGCCGGGGCACGCGGATCTTCTCCAGGATGGCCTCCAACTGGGTGCAGTCCGCTCGCTGGCCGGCGGTGACGATCAGGGACAGCGGACGGCAGCGGCCGTCCGCGCTCAAGTGGAGCTTGCTGGTGAACCCGCCGCGCGAGCGACCCAGGCCGTCGCCTCCAGCACCACATCCACCAGGCGGGCGAGCAGGCTCTTCCACGGACTTTCGTCCTGGTGCTCCACCCATTCGGCCCCCTTTGACGCATGGTCCGGCGACGGGCCGGTGCGGGCGCCGGCCGCATGCTGATGGGCGCGGACGCTGGTGGAGTCGACCGAGATGTCCCAGTCGATCTCACCCGCTGCATCGGCCTCGGCCTGGACCTGCTGGAGCAGTCGCTCCCATGTGCCGTCGGCGGACCACAGTCGGTGGGCGCTCATACACGGTCTTCCACGGGCCGAACCGCTCGGGCAGGTCACGCCACTGAACGTCGGTTCGCACTCGGTGCAGAATCCCGTCGATCACCTGCCGGTGAACACGCCACCGGCCACAACGCCGGTTGCTAACGAGCAGGCGCAGGGCGAAGCGCAGGGCGAAGAAGCGGATTCAGCTACCCACGCTGGCGGAGATCGAGGCGATCGAGCGACACCTGCCTGGACCGTACAAGTTGCTGGTGTGGCTGATGGCCGGCTGCGGGTTGCGCATTGGGGAGGCGAGCGCCGTAACGCTGCAGCAGTTCGACTTCGAGGTGGGCGTGCTCTATGTGGACAGGCAGGTCACACAGGACGGTGAGAACGAGAAGCCCAACACGGCCCGACAGGCGGCGATCACCAAGGGGCGGGGGCGGGCCCACTGCGTCCGGCACTTGAAGCGGCGCGACATGGACGAGGGCCGGGCCGTCCCGCTGCCCGCCTACATTGCCGCCAAGGTGAAGGGGCACGTCAGGCTGTACGGCGCCTTCCGCGTGGAGGAAAGGCCCAACCGGCTCAAGGGCGACTGCGTCTTCTCCAACGTCGGGCGCACCAGCTTACTGATGTACTCATTGTCGACCGTCTCTGGCGTGGCGCCAGGAAAGCAGCCGGCATCTCAGGAAGAGCACGCCGCACTGGCTGCGGCACTTCTTCGCCTCTGCCGGTCTGTCGAAGGGTGTGCCGGTGTCGGACATGGCGGAGTGGCTGGGGCACCGCGATCCGCGCATCACCTTGGAGACGTACGCGCACATCATGCCGGACGCACCTGAGCGGCTGAGGAAGCTCATGGACTCCGTCTTCACCCGAGAGACCGAGCTGACCCTGCCCCTGGAGTTCGACGCCCTCGTCTCCGATCCGTGCCCGAATGCCCGGGTTCAACGCTCCGTAGTCAGCACCAAACCAGCACGGGAGGGGTCGACAGGGGTGCTGACATGGGGTTTCGGGTCAGCACCAAACCAGCACGGGAGCCAGCACGCTACCCCCAAAGTGGGGCGCACCACGCAAACCTGACGCCCGCCCATTGGCCCCGCCCATGGCCGCTCGCCGGGGCTCAGCCGTCCCGGCATGGTGCCTGCCCGCACCCCCGCGCCCCGAACTATGGTGTCTCACCACATACGCGCCTGACCTGCGCTTTCCTACGGTGTGGCGACACGAACACAGTCCCCGTCACCCGCTCGGAAGTGGTGCACATGGCCGCCGCAACACACGCTCCCACGCCTCCCGGCGCTCTCAAGCGCATCGTCGCCGCAAGTCTGATCGGCACCACCATCGAGTGGTACGACTTCTTTCTGTACGGTTCGGCCGCCGCGCTGGTGTTCAACAAGTTGTTCTTTCCCGAGTCCGATCCGCTGGTCGGGACGTTGCTGTCGTTCCTGACCTACGCCGTCGGGTTCGCCGCGCGGCCGCTCGGGGCGTTGGTGTTCGGGCATTACGGTGACCGGCTGGGGCGCAAGAAGCTGCTGGTGCTGAGCCTGTTGCTGATGGGTGGGGCGACGTTCGCGATCGGGTTGTTGCCGACGCATGCGACCGTGGGGTCCGCCGCGCCGCTGTTGCTGACCGCGTTGCGGCTGGTGCAGGGGTTCGCGCTCGGTGGGGAGTGGGGCGGGGCCGTGCTGCTCGTGTCCGAGCACGGGGACGCGAAGCGGCGCGGGTTCTGGGCCTCGTGGCCGCAGACCGGGGCGCCGGCCGGGCAATTGCTCGCGACCGGGGTGCTGTCCGCGCTGACCGCGCTGCTGTCCGACGCCGCGTTCGGGTCGTGGGGGTGGCGGATCCCGTTCCTGCTGTCCGGCGTCCTGGTGATCGTCGGCCTGTGGATCCGGCTGTCCGTCGACGAGTCGCCCGTCTTCAAGGCCGCCCTCGCCGCCGCCGAGGAGCGCAAGGCCGCCGCCGACCAGGTCGAGAAGATGCCGCTGGTGGCCGTGCTCCGGCACCACTGGCGCGACGTGCTGGTCGCCATGGGCGCCCGTATGGCCGAGAACATCTCGTACTACGTGATCACCGCGTTCATCCTCGTCTACGCCACCACCCAGGTCGGGCTCAGCAAGCAGAACGCCCTCAACGCCGTCCTCATCGGCTCCGCCGTCCACTTCGCCGTCATCCCCCTCTGGGGCGCGCTCTCCGACCGGCTCGGACGCCGCCCGGTCTATCTGATCGGGGCCGTCGGCGTCGGGCTCTGGATGTTCCCCTTCTTCGCCCTCATCGACCGGGGCACCTTCGGCAGCCTGCTCCTCGCCGTCACCGTCGGCCTCGTCCTCCACGGCGCCATGTACGCCCCCCAGGCCGCCTTCTTCTCGGAGATGTTCGCGACCCGGATGCGCTACTCCGGGGCCTCCATCGGCGCGCAGTTCTCCTCCGTCGCCGCCGGCGCCCCCGCCCCGCTGATCGCCACCGCGCTGCTCGACGACTACGGCAGCTCGACCCCCATCTCCCTGTACGTGATCGCCGCCGCGCTGCTCACGGTCGTCGCCCTCGCCTGTGCCCGCGAGACCCGCAACCGCGACCTCTCCGACCTCGCCGACCCGGACGACGCGGCCGGATCCGACGGTGCCGACCGGGAGGCGCCCGCCGCCACCCCGTCCCGCTGACGCGCGAGAAGGGCCCCTCCCGGACCGGGAGGGGCCCTTCGGCCGTCCACGCGACTACTTACTTCTCGCAGGTCACCTTGTCCCGCGGCGTGTAGTGCGTGTCGAAGGTCTCGCGCTTCACCTCGGTGCCGCCGTTCTTGAACACCCGGTCGACCTTGATGTCGAAGCCCTCCAGCGGCTCCTGCACCTCGCACTTGTCGCCGGTGCCCTTGCGCTCCGCCGGCGGCTTGATGTTCGTGCGCGGGCCGGCGACCGCCTCGACCGAGTCGTACTTCTTCGTGCCCAGGAAGCTCACCGTCACCGACGAGTCCGTCGAGCTCGCCTTGATGTAGATCGGCTTGCCCGAGTCGTTGCGGAACTTCAGGTCCAGCGTGCCCCACGCCACCGTCGCCTCCCGGCCGGCCGGGTAGCGCTCGATGTAGAAGGAGTGGGCGCCGTGCTCGATCGGCTTGACGCCGGCGAAGAACAGCGCGTTGTAGACGGTCGTGGCGACCGCCGACACACCGCCGCCCGGCGCCTTCTGGTACTGCCCGTCCATGATCATCGTGCCGTCGACGAAGCCGTTGGCCTCGGTGCGCTCGCCCACCGTGCGGTTGAAGCTCCACACCTCGCCGGGCTGCACGAGCGAGCCGTTGATCAGCTCGACCGCCCGGCCGATGTTGGTCGTACGGTACGGCGCGGCCGGGAAGTCCACGGTGAACGTCGACATCTCCTCGGTGATCCCGAGCGCGGCCAGGTTCTCCGCCGTCAGCTCCGGCCGGGTCACCTTCGTCTCGACGGGGGCGGTACGGGCCTCGGCGCCCACCTTGGTGAGCAGCGGCCGCACCGCGCGGCCCAGGGCGTCGGCCGACACCTCGCGGCCCGGCCGGCCGTCGCGCTCCACGACGACCTTGCCGTCCCGCACGCCGAGGCGCGCCTCGACCGGACCGCCGGTGAAGGCGTGCAGCGGACGGGCCACGTCCGGGTCGCGCAGCAGCCCGCCGGAGTCGAGCGACGGGGTGAGCCGGCCGCCCTCGGTCGACACCTTGAGGTGGTCGGCGAGGGTGGCCGCCGGGATCGCCAGCCGGTTGCCGCCCGTGGTCAGCGTGACCGGGCCCGACAGGGCGGGCGTCGCGAAGTCCTTCACGAAGCGGTCGACCTCCGCCGTACCCACCTTCGGGCGGGTGACGGAGACCGGCAGGGCCACGGCCGCGGAACCCCCGGTCCCGGGGTACGCGGCGCGCAGGGTGTCCACGGCCTTGTCGGTGTCCAGCTTCCGGCCGTCCCGCGCCGGGGTGACGACCGCCTTGCCCTTCTTGAAGGCCACGGCGCCCTCACGGACGGTCCGGTCGTGCTCCTCGGCGACCCCGGCGACCGCCGCGCGTGCCTTCGTCGCGTCGAAGGACACGACGGGCTCGATGTCGCGGCTGCCGGGGGAGAAGAGCCGGCCGATCACGGTGACCGGGTCGCGGGACGGGTCGGCCGCGCGGTCCGCGGTGGCCGCCACGTCGACCGTGAGGCCCGCCTCCGCGGGATCGAGCGCGGTGGTGGCATCACCCACCGTGACCCGCATCGGGTCCTTCCAGGCGGCGGGGGCCGCGGAGGTCAGACGGTCGGCGGCCTCGGTGCGGCTCAGGCCGCCGATGTCGACCCCGGCCACCCGGGTGCCCTCGGAGATGTCGTCCCCGGTGGCGACGAGGCCCGCCCCATACAGTCCGCCGGCGACGGTCGCGACCGCTGCGGTCGCGATCGCCGCCTTGCGTATGTGGCCGCGGCGCCCGTTCGGGCCCGCGGCGGCGGCGTGGTCGGTCGTGGAGCGGCGCACACACCCTCCCGGGGCGGTGAGGAGTCAGAGGTATCCCTCGACGGTACGCCGAATGGGGGCAAAAGATCCATATGATCCCTTTTCTCGGGCGGTGACACTCCTCTCATCCCTCGCCCGCTCCCTCCCGGCCGACCGCATTAGGGTGGATCGGTGCGCCCGACCTCCTCCAACCCGACCGGCCCCGTGTCCGGCCCCGTGTCCGGCCCCCCGACCGGCCCCGCATCCGCCCCCCAGTCCGTCGAGCGGGCCCTCGCCCTCCTCGACGCCGTGGCCGACGCCGACCGGCCCGTCACGGCGAAGGCCCTCGCCCGCACCCTCGGCTGCGCCCTGTCCACCGTCTACCACCTGACCGGGCCACTGATCGCCCGCGGCCACCTCGTCCGTACGCCCGAGGGGTACGCGCCCGGGCCGCGGGTCCCCGCCCTCCACCGCTCCTACCAGCGCCACCACGGCCTCGACGGCGGTCTCGCCGAGCTCCTCGGCCGGCTCCGCCGCGCCTCCGGCGCCGAGGCGTACTTCACCGCCTACCAGGGCGGCCGGATCACCGTCGTCGACACCACCGCACCCGTCACCGACACCGCCCACCCCTTCGCGCCGGGGCCCGAGGCCCGCGCCCACGCCACCGCCCACGGCAAGGCGCTGCTCGCCGGGCTGCCCCGGCCGCTGCGCCGACGCTACCTGGACGAGCATGGCATGGCCCGGTTCACCGAGCGCACCATCACCAGCCCGGAGCGCTTCGAGGCGGAGCTGGCCCGGGTGCGCGACCGGGGCTTCGCCGTCTCCGTGGGCGAGGCGGACCCCGCGTACACCTGTCTGGCGACGGTCCTCCCCGGCCGGAGCGACGGCGTCGCGCACGCCCTGTCGGTGTCGCTGCCCACCGTCGACTTCCGGCGCCGGTACGGCGAGGTGCGCGCCGCCCTGGCCCGGGCCGTGCCCCTCTTCACGGCGGGGATCGGCACAGCGGGTGCCGAGCCGTACCCCGCACCGGCGTTCCCCGCCGCGCCGTCGGACGCCTGATCCGCCGCTTCCCGCCGTTCCCCGCCGCGCCGGACACCTGACCCGCCGCATCCCGCACCCCCGACCCAGACCCAGACCCGATCCCGGCCGTACCCCGCACCACGGGCGTCACCCGCCCCGGCCCTCGCCGGCCCAGCCCCGCCCTTTCCGGCCCTGTCGGAATCCCCGTCCCCACCGCTGGCCCCGCCACCCCGCCGCGGCGCAGCGTAGGCGCATGATCTTCATCGCCGTACGTTTCACCGTCCGTCCCGAGCACGCCGACACCTGGCTCGACCGCGTCGCCGACTTCACCCGTGCCACGCGCGAGGAGCCCGGCAACCTCTTCTTCGACTGGTCCCGCAGCGTCGAGGACCCGCACCAGTACGTCCTCCTGGAGGCGTTCGCCGACGCCGAGGCCGGGGCCGTCCACGTCGCCTCCGCGCACTTCCGGGCCGGTCTGGAGACCATGGGCGCCGCCATCGCCGCCACTCCCGAGATCATCAACGTCGAGGTGCCGCAGCAGGGCTGGGGCGCCATGGCCGAGCTCGCCCGCTGACCCGGCCGAAGCAGGCCCCCCGCCGCGGGGAGTGCCGTGAGGTGCACGGCCCCGCGGCACCCGGGAGACGGACGTATCGGGGGTCGGACGGGCCCACCCGGCAAGGGGGCGGTGGATGTGCCGCTGCGACAGCTCTCCTGGCCATTGCGCCGATGGACCCTCCTCTACCTGCTGTTCGTGGCCACCGTCACCGTCGCCTATCTGCTGGTGCCGTCCCGGCACACCGTCCTCTGGGCGCTGATCGGTCTCAGCGGCGTCGCCGTCATCCTCACCGGCGTGCATCTCCACCGCCCCGCCCGCCGCTGGCCGTGGCTGGTGCTCGCGGCCGCCAACTTCACCTTCGTCATCGGCGACACCACGTACAACGCGCTGGAGACCTTCTTCCACCAGCACCGGCCCTTCCCCTCCGTGGCCGACGCCCTGTACCTCGCCACGTATCCGCTCTTCGCCGCCGGCCTGTTCGGCTTCATCCGGCACCGTGCCGTCGGGCGGAACCTGGCCGTGGCGCTCGACGCGCTGATCCTCACCTGCGGCCTCGCCCTGCTCTCCTGGGTGTACCTGATCACCCCGCTCGCCACGTCCCCCGGCATGACCTGGGTCGAGCGCACCATCTCCATCGCCTATCCGCTCGGCGACGTGCTGATGCTGGCGATGCTGGCCCGCCTGCTCGTCCCCGGCGGCCTGCGCTCCCGTGCCGTCCAGCTCCTCACCCTGGGCACCTGCGGCATCCTCTTCTCGGACGTCGTCTACGGCGTGAGGCAACTCGACGGCACCTGGCAGGTCGGCACTCCCTGGGACCTCGGCTGGGTGGTCTTCTTCACCGCCTGGGGCCTCGCCGCCCTGCACCCCTCGATGACCGGGCTCACCGAGCTCACGACCGAACCGGTGTCCGGGAGCGCCGAACGGCGGCTCTTCCTGCTTGCCCTCGCCTCCCTCATCGCCCCCGCCCTGCTGCTCTTCCAGTCGCTGCGGCAGGAACCCGGCCGGGACATCGGCGTCATCTCGATCTTCTCCGCCCTGATGTTCCTGCTGGTCCTGGTCCGCCTGTGGGGCATGATGGCCGAGCACCGCGGGGCGGAGGCCCGCGAGCGCAGTCTGCGGGTGGCCGCCGCGTCCCTGGTGGCGGCGCTGAGCCCGCGCGAGGTCGCCGCCGCCGTCGAGACCGCCGCCGCCACCCTCTTCGGTCCCGGTCCCGGTCCCGGTCCCGGCGCCTCGCGCCACACGATGCTGCTCGTCTGCGACCGCCACGGCCGGCTGTCGGCCGTGGCCACGGGACTCCGGCCCCGGCGCGCCCAGGTCACCGAGCTCACCGGGCCCCGCGGCACCCCCTGGCCGGAACTCCTCTCCGGGGGCAGCCGGCTGCTGCCCGTCGCCGCACTCGACCCGGCCCTCGCCACCGCCGTGCGCCCCGCTACGCACGTCCTGGTCTGCCCGCTCGCCCTCCAGGCCCCGGCCGCCGGCGAGCCGCTGCTCGGCGCGCTGCTCCTCGCCGGGACGGAGAAGAAGCTCTCCGAGATCGCGGACCCCGCCCAGTCCCTCGCCTCCCAGGCCGCGCTCGCCCTGGAACGCTTCGGGCTGAGCGAGGAGGTCAACCGCCGTACGAGCGAGGCGTACTTCCGCACCCTGGTGCACAACACCTCGGACGTCATCCTCATCGTGGACGACGACGACACCGTCCGCTACGCCAGCCCGTCCGCGGAGAAGCAGTTCGGGCGCTCGCTGCTGCCCGGCACCCCGCTCGGCGAACTCCTCGCCCCGGGTCACGAGGTGAGCGCGCTGCGGCTCCTCGCCGACGCCCGCTCCCGTGGCCGCACGGAGGCGAGGGACGACTGGAGACTGAGGCACGGCGGCGCCGCCGACCTGGAGGTCGAGGTCCGGTGCAGCAATCTGCGCGACGAGCGGACCGTGCACGGGCTCGTCCTGACCCTCCGGGACGTCACCGAACAGCGCAAACTGGAGCGCGAGCTCACCCACCGCGCCTTCCACGACTCGCTCACCGGACTGCCCAACCGGGTGCTGCTCCTGGAACGGATCGAACGCGCCCTCCTCCGCGGCCGCCGCGAATCCACCCTGACCTGCATGCTCTTCGTCGACCTCGACGACTTCAAGGTCGTCAACGACACCATGGGCCACTCGGTCGGCGACGAACTCCTCGTCGCCGTCGCCCGCCGGCTGACCTCCGTGCTCCGCCTCACCGACACCGCCGCCCGGCTCGGCGGCGACGAGTTCGCCGTGCTCATCGAGGGCGCCCGGGAACCCGGCGACGCCGAGGCCCTCGCCGCCGAGATCATCCACACCCTCGGCCAGCCCTTCCACCTCACCGACGGCGCCGTCTCCGTCTCGACCAGCGTCGGCATCGCCACCGTCCTCGACAGCGCCCATGCCGAGGAGCTGCTCGGCCACGCCGACCTCGCCCTGTACGCCGCCAAAGCCGCCGGCAAGAAGCGGTGGCGGCGCTTCCGGCCCGAGCTGCACTCGCGGCTCGTCGCCCGCCACGAGCTCCAGGCCGGCATGGACACCGCCATCGCCGACCACGCCTTCGCCCTGCGCTACCAGCCCATCGTCCGGGTCGACGACGCCGCCCTGGCCGGCTTCGAGGCCCTGATCCGATGGCCGCACGCCCGCCGTGGCATGGTCCCGCCCGAGCAGTTCATCAGCCTCGCCGAGGAGAGCGGCCACATCATGCCGCTCGGTGCCTGGGTGCTCGAACACGCGGCCGGTGACATCGCGCGCTGGCAGCGCTCCCATCCCCGTACGCCCCCGCTGTACGCCAACGTCAACGTCTCCGCGCGGCAGTTCCGCGACCCCGGGCTGCCCGACGTGGTCCGGCAGACCCTGAGCTCCTCCGGGCTCGCCCCCGACTCCCTCTGCCTGGAGATGACCGAGTCCGTCCTCATGCGCCGCGACGAGCAGGTGGGCACCACCATGCGGACCCTGAAGGACCTCGGGGTCTCCATCGCCATCGACGACTTCGGCACCGGTTTCTCCTCGCTCAGCTATCTGCGCGAGTTCCCCATCGACGTGCTCAAGGTCGACAAGTCGTTCATCGACGACATCACCACCGACGGGCAGCAGGTCGCCCTCGTCGAGGGCATCGTGCGCATCGCCGAGGTGCTCGGCCTCCGGGTCGTCGCCGAGGGCATCGAGAACGAGGAACAGCGCGCCCTGCTCGCCGACATGGGCTGCCACTACGGACAGGGCTACCTCTTCGCCCGGCCCATGACCGCGCGTCAGGCGGAGACCTTCCTGCACCGAACCCCCGCCCGCTCCGCCCGCGGCACCGGAAGCACCCCGTCCGCCCGCTCCGCCCGCGGTGCCGGAACCGCCCCGACCGCGCGCGGCGCCCGAACCGCCCGGTCCGACCGGTCCGACCGGTCCGACCGGGGCGCAAAGGCCCCCCGTACGGCCGCCCCGGCACCCGGCACGGGCCCCCTCGACGTCCGCTGGCGCGACCTGGAACGGCTCAGGAGGAACAGCGCCATGTGCGATGCCGTCATCGACGAGGTCGACGGCCGCAGGCTCCGCGTCGGTGACCACTGGCTGATCGACTTCGCCTCCTGCAACTACCTCGGCTTCGCCCTCGACCCCGAGATCATGGCGGCCATCGAACCCATGGTGCGCACCTGGGGCACCCACCCGAGCTGGTCCCGGCTCATCGGCAGCCCCCGCCTCTACCCCCGGATCGAGGAGCGCCTCACCGACCTCCTCGGCGCCCCCGACACCCTGCTGCTGCCGACCATCACCCTCATCCACCAGTCGGTCGTCCCGCTGCTCGCCGCCGACGGCGAGGTCTACATCGAGGCGCAGGCCCACCGCACCCTGTACGACGGCTGTCTCGTCGCCCGCGGCCGGGGCGCCCGGCTGCACCGCTTCCGGGCCGACCAGCCGTGGGAGCTGGACACCCTGCTCCGCGAGGCGCCCCTCGGCGCCGGCCGGCTCGTCTGCATGGACGGCGTCAACAGCATGACGGGCGACTACCCGGACCTGCCCGCCCTCGCCCGCGTCTGCCGCGACCACGACGCCCTGCTGTACGTCGACGACGCCCACGGCTTCGGCGTCATCGGCGAACGCCACCCCGAGGAGACCAGCCCGTACGGGGCACGCGGCAACGGCATCGTCCGCCACCTCGGCGAGGACTACGACAACCTCGTGCTGGTCGGCGGCTTCTCCAAGGCGTACTCCTCGCTGCTCGCCTTCCTCGCCCTGCCGAGCCGCCTCAAGGACCACCTCAAGGTGGCCGCGGCGCCCTACCTCTACTCCGGCCCCTCGCCGACCGCCTCCCTCGCCACCGCCCTCGCCGGACTCGACGTCAACGAGGCGCGCGGCGACGCCGTCCGGGCCGAGCTCCACCGCAGGACCGCCCGCGTCCTCGACCACGTCCGCGGCCTGGGCATCGCCACGCCCAACACCCACGGCCTGCCGATCATCGAGATCCCGCTCGGGGACGCCGCCGACCTGGAGGCCGTCGCCGCCTTCCTGTGGGACCGGGGCATCTACGTGACCCTGGCCGGCTACCCCCTCGTCCCGCGCAACCGGGTGGGCTTCCGGATCCAGATCACCGCCGCCAACACCGACGAGGAGACGGACACGCTCAACGACGCCCTCACCGACCTCGCCGCCCGCTTCGCGCTCCAGCGCCGCACCCCACGGCGCTCGGGCGCGACCACGGCGGGGCGGCGCCGGGAGGCGTGATGGCCGCGACCCGGCGGACCACCGTGCGGCGCAACCGCGACGCGGACTGGGACGCCTGGCCCGTCGGCCCGTACCTGGCCGAGAACTACCGGTGGATGCACCCCTGCGACCGGGGCGTGATCCACCACCACTCCCGCTTCTACCGGCGGTTCGCCCCCGGCGGTCTGACCCGCACCCTCGAACTGGGCGCGGGCCCCAACCTCTATCCGCTGATGCTGGCCGCGGGCGCCGCCCGCCGCATCGACGCCCTGGAGCCGAGCGCCGCCAACCTCGCCTATCTGCGGCGGCAGTTGACGTACGGCCCGGACGAGAGCTGGGAGCCGTTCTACGCGCTGTGCCGCACCCTCGACCCCGCGCTCCCGGCGACCCTGCCGGAAGCCCTCGGCCGCGTGCGCGTGATACGCGGCGACGCCGGCGACCTGGTCGACGGCCGCTACGACACCGCGTCCATGAACTTCGTGGCCGAGAGCGTCACCGAGGACTTCGGCGAGTTCGCCGCCCTGTGCACGGCGTTCGTACGCTCCGTGCGGCCCGGCGGCCGGCTCGTGGCCTCCTTCATGGAGCGGATGCCGAGCTATCGCATCGGGGCCGGCCCGCTCTGGCCCGCCTGCCCCGTCGACGCGTCCGCGCTGCGCGCCGTGTTCGCCCACCAGACGGTCTCCCTGCGCCTGACCCACCTCGCCAAGGACCCCACCCTGCCCGAGTACGGCGACACCGGCGTCCTGCTCCTGACCGCCGAACGCCCCGCCCCCTGAACCGCGTCACCCGCCTTCGTCACCCGCCTTCGTCACCCGCCTTCGTCCCGCCCCGGCCTTCGTCGCCCCTTCCTGCGTCACCCCAGACCCCCAGACCCACCGGCCCCCACCGGACCCCCGGCGGAGGCCCGGCCCGGCAGTTCCCCGCCACCCTGCGGCGGGTCCCCCCACGGCATTAGAATCCGGACATGGCAGGGCGAATCGAGGACTACGCCCTCATCGGTGACCTGGAGACGGCGGCCCTCGTCGGCCGCACCGGGTCGGTCGACTGGTGGTGTGTGCCGAGATTCGACTCACCGGCCTGTTTCGCCTCCCTCCTCGGCGTCGGCGACCACGGCCACTGGACCCTCGCCCCCGTCGGCGACCGGCCCTGCAACCGGCGGGGCTACCGCGGCGACACCCTCGTCCTGGAGACGGTCTGGGAGACCGTCGACGGCACCGTGAAGGTCACCGACTTCATGCCGCCGCGCCGGCACGGCCCGCGGATCGTCCGCGTCGTCGACGGGATCGCCGGCCGTGTCGACATGCGGAGCGAGCTCACCGTCCGCTTCGACCACGGCCGTGTCGTGCCGCTGACCCACGCCTCGGACCGGCGCACGGTGGACTCCCTCGCCGGGCCCGACGCCACCCGGCTGCACTGCGGACCCGGCGCCGGTGACCCCACCGTCACCCGCGAGCGCACCACCTTCGCCTTCCCCGTCACCGCCGGCCGGCGCGTCACCCTCGTCCTCGGCTGGCACCCCTCGCACCTCCCGCCGCCCCCGCCGCCCGACGTGCCCGCCGACCTCGACCGCACCCTCGCCTTCTGGACCGACTGGGCGGCCGGCCTCCGCTACGAGGGGCCCGCCCGCGACGCCGTCCTGCGCTCCCTCGTCACCCTCAAGGCCCTCACCTACGAGCCGACCGGCGGGGTCGTCGCCGCCGCCACCGCCTCCCTGCCCGAATGCATCGGCGGCCGCCGCAACTGGGACTACCGCTTCTGCTGGCTGCGCGACTCCACCTTCACGCTCTCCTCCCTGCTGCGCAGCGGCTACCGCCGGGAGGCCCTGGCCTGGAAGGACTGGCTGGTCCGCGCCGCCGCCGGCGACCCGGCCGACCTGCAGCCGCTGTACGGGGTCGCCGGACAGCGCCGGGTGCCGGAGACCCACGCGGCTGGCTGCCCGGCTACGAGAACTCGCGTCCCGGCAGGTTCGGCAACGCCGCCGTGGGCCAGTTCCAGCTCGACATCTACGGCGAGGTCCTGAACACCATCTACTCCGCCGTCCGGGCCGGCGTCCCCCTCGACGCGCAGGTGTGGAGCCTGATGGCCGCGCTCCTCGACTACGTCGGCCGCCGCTGGCGGGAACCCGACGAGGGCATCTGGGAGGTGCGCGGCCCCCGGCGCCAGTTCGTCCACTCCAAGGTGATGGCCTGGGTCGCCGCCGACCGCGCCCTGCGGCTCGCCCGCGTCGCCGGACTGCGCGGCTCGGTCCGCCGCTGGCAGGCGCTGCGCACCGCACTGCACGACGAGGTCTGCAGGCGGGGCTGGAGCGAGGAGCGGCAGTCCTTCACGCAGTACTACGGCAGCCGCCGCGTCGACGCCACCGCCCTGCTGATCCCGCGCCTCGGCTTCCTGCCGCCGCACGACCCGCGCGTCCTCGGCACCGTCCGCGCCATGGCCGGACTCCAGGACCACGGCTTCGTGCGCCGCTACGACGAGGTCGCCGACGGCGAGGTGCACGAGGTCGACGGCCTCGACGGCGCCGAGGGGGTCTTTCTGGCCTGCACGTTCTGGTACGCCGACGCCCTGGCCCAGACCGGCCGCCCGGCCGAGGCCCGTACCGTCTTCGAACGGGTCCTGGACGTCCGCAACGACGTCGGACTGCTGGCCGAGGAATGGGACCCGGCGACGGGCCGCCAGCTCGGCAACATGCCCCAGGCGCTCAGCCACGTCGCCCTGATCAACACCGCCTTCACCCTGGACGGCACCCGCCGCCGGGCCCGCACCTCGGAGGCCCGCGCGGCCGTCGCCCACCCCGGGAACGGGGCACCGCGAGCCGCCTAGCCGTCCGCGTACGGCCCCGCCGGGTCCCCCGCGAGGCCCGGGGGCCGGAGGGCCCCGAGCGGACCGGGCGGGCGGCCGGAGCGACGTACGGAACCCTCGCGCCGCCGCCCCGCGTCGTTCGGGTGCCTCCAGCGCGCGGCCGGGTCGGGGCCGGGGTCGAATCGAGGCATGGCACCCTTCGACAGGCCCCGCACCGGCGGCTCCTCGCGGAGCGTCGCAGCCGGTGACACATGGTGGTACGCCGCCGTCGCCGCGGAGGCCCCGGGATCCTTCAGCGCCCGGGTCCGCATACGGATGCGGCGGGCGAGTCTCGCCGCCGTCCTCCTGTTCACCGTCGCCTACGCCGGGCTCGTGCTCACCGCCACGGGCCGGCGCTGGGGCGACGCCGCCGTCGCCGGACGGCTCGCCGATCCGCCCGTCGCCCGCGTCCTGCGCGAGCACCCCACCCTCCAGGGCATCGGCACCGTGTCCCTGGCCGTCGCGGTGCTGCTGCTCGCCGCCGTCGGCGTCCTGCGCCGGCGGTACGCCCGCACCGGCGCCGCCCTCGGCACCCTGGCCGCCACCGTGGCCCTCGCGGAACTCCTCCAGCGGTACGCCCCCGGCCCGCGCCTGGTCGACGCCTCCGGCACCGTCGTGGGCACCGGCTTCCCCAGCAGCCCCTCCGTGGTCGCCGCGGGCACCGCGCTCGGCCTCGTCCTCGTCGTCCCGCACCGGCTGCGCAGCGCCGCCGTAGGCCTCGGCGCCCTGTGGGCCGCCGCCCTCGGCGCGTACGGCATCGCCTCCGGACGCCACCGCCCCGGCGACGTCATCGCCGCCGACCTGCTCGCGCTCGCCGCCTTCGCCGCGCTCATCGCCCTGCTCGCCCGCAAGGGCAAGGTCCACCCCGCCTCCCGGCGCGCCCTGCCCTCGCAGCGGTTCCTCGTCACCGTCCCGCTCGCCGCCCTCGCGCTCGCCGGGCTCGCCGCCGGCGGCTACCTCCTCGGCGACTGCCTGCCCGGCACCGGCCCGCTCCCGGTCGAGCTGCCGCGCACCGCCCACCGCTGCGCTCAGGCCCTCGCCGCCGGCACCGGCGCCGGCGTCGCCCTCCTGCTGCTCGCCCTGCTCCGCCGCGTCGACCTCGACCCGAACCGGGTCCCGTACCGCCTGACGAGCCGGAGCACCGAGGACGCGTCGCCCGAGGACCCGTTTCCCGAGGACCCCTTTCCCGATGAGCGCGATCACGAGATATCTTGATGTCGAGCAATCTTGCAGACGCAGACGCAGACGTGGAGCGGAGCACACCCGGTGACTGACTCGACCATCATCTACACGCACACTGACGAGGCGCCCGCCCTGGCGACGTACTCGTTCCTGCCCGTGATCCAGGCGTACGCCTCGACCGCCGGGATCAACGTCGAGACGCGTGACATCTCCCTGGCCGGGCGCATCATCGCCAGCTTCCCCGAGCGTCTCGAGGAGGGCCAGCGCATCGCCGACGCCCTCGCCGAGCTGGGCGAGCTGGCCAAGACGCCCGAGGCCAACATCATCAAGCTGCCGAACATCTCGGCCTCCATCCCGCAGCTCAAGGCCGCGATCGCCGAGCTCCAGGCCCAGGGCTACGCCCTCCCGGACTACCCGGACGACCCGCGGACCGACGAGGAGAAGGACGTCCGCGCCCGCTACGACAAGGTCAAGGGCTCCGCCGTCAACCCGGTCCTGCGCGAGGGCAACTCCGACCGCCGCGCCCCCGGCTCGGTCAAGAACTACGCCAAGGCCCACCCGCACCGCATGGGCGCCTGGACCCCCGAGTCCAAGACCAACGTCGCCACCATGGGCCAGAACGACTTCCGCTCCACCGAGAAGTCCACGGTCATCGCCGAGGACGGCTCCCTGCGCATCGAGCACGTCGCCGCCGACGGCACCACCACCGTGCTCCGCGAGTCCGTCCCGGTCCTCGCGGGCGAGGTCGTCGACGCCTCCGTGATGCGCGTCGCCGCCCTGCGCACCTTCCTCTCCGAGCAGGTCGCCCGCGCCAAGGCCGAGGGCGTGCTGTTCTCCGTGCACCTCAAGGCCACGATGATGAAGGTCTCCGACCCGATCGTCTTCGGCCACGTCGTGCGCGCCTTCTTCCCGCAGACCTTCGCCAAGTACGGCGAGGTGCTGGCCGGCGCCGGCCTGTCCCCGAACGACGGCCTCGGCGCCGTCCTCAAGGGCCTGGAGTCCCTCCCGCACGGCCTCGGCGAGGAGATCAAGGCATCCTTCGACGCCGAGCTGGCCGAGGGCCCGGCCCTCGCCATGGTCGACTCCGACAAGGGCATCACCAACCTGCACGTGCCGTCCGACGTCATCGTCGACGCCTCGATGCCGGCCATGATCCGCACCTCCGGCCACATGTGGGGCCCGGACGGCCAGGAGGCCGACACCCTCGCCGTCCTCCCGGACAGCTCCTACTCCGGCGTGTACCAGGCCGTCATCGACGACTGCCGCGCCCACGGCGCCTTCGACCCGTCGACCATGGGCTCCGTCCCGAACGTCGGCCTCATGGCGCAGAAGGCCGAGGAGTACGGCTCCCACGACAAGACCTTCGAGATCGCCGCGGCCGGCACCGTCCGCCTCGTCGACGCCGCCGGCGAGGTCGTCCTGGAGCAGGAGGTCGCCGAGGGCGACATCTTCCGCGCCTGCCAGACCAAGGACCTCCCGATCCAGGACTGGGTCAAGCTCGCCGTCACCCGCGCCCGCGCCACCGGCGCCCCGGCCGTCTTCTGGCTGGACGAGACCCGCGCCCACGACGCCCGGCTGATCGCCAAGGTCAAGGAGTACCTGCCGCAGCACGACACCGAGGGCCTGGAGATCAAGATCCTGTCCCCGGTCGAGGCGACCAAGTTCTCCCTGGAGCGCATCCGCCGCGGCGAGGACACCATCTCGGTCACCGGAAACGTCCTGCGCGACTACCTGACCGACCTCTTCCCGATCCTGGAGCTGGGCACCAGCGCCAAGATGCTCTCCGTCGTCCCGCTGATGGCGGGTGGCGGCCTCTTCGAGACCGGCGCCGGCGGCTCCGCCCCGAAGCACGTCCAGCAGCTCGTCAAGGAGAACTACCTCCGCTGGGACAGCCTCGGCGAGTTCTTCGCCCTGGCCGCCTCCTTCGAGCACCTGGCCACCACCACCGGCAACGCCCGCGCCCAGGTCCTCGCGGACACGCTGGACCGCGCCACCGGCACCTTCCTCAACGAGGACAAGTCGCCGACCCGTCGCCTCGGCGGCATCGACAACCGCGGCAGCCACTTCTACCTGGCCCTGTACTGGGCCCAGGAGCTGGCGAAGCAGACCGACGACGCGGAGCTGGCCAAGGCGTTCGCCCCGCTCGCCGAGAAGCTGACCGCCGACGAGCAGAAGATCGTCGACGAGCTGATCGCCGTCCAGGGCTCCCCGGCCGAGATCGGCGGCTACTACCAGCCCGACCCGGCCAAGGCCGCGGCCGTGATGCGCCCGTCCGCCACGTTCAACGAGGCCATCGCGTCCCTCGCCTGAGGCGACACGGGCCCCCTCCCGGGGGCCCGGAACCGCCCCGGCCGGACACCCGTCCGGCCGGGGCGGCCCTGTCGGTGGCGTATCCGCCGTCCGGGTGTGAGTCTGGATGGATGAGCTGGGCATCATGGACGACCGCCGGTGTGTACACCGGGCGTGGCGGGGTGCTGACCCAAGAGGCCGGTGTCGTCACGGGCGATATGACCGTGCACACCACCTACGCCGACGGCGAGGCACGCGTGGCCGTGCAGTACAGCGGCGCTTCCGACTGGTTCACCATGTCGGGCAGTCCGGTTCCCTGCGGATCGGAGGAGGAGAGCCGCGACCTGCACGACGCCGTCGTCGAGGCCGTGCGCGCGGGGGGCGGGGCCACCGTGCCGAGCCTGCCGCACCTCCCCGGATAGTCCGGGGCGGGCACGGAACGCACGAAGGCGCCGACGAAAAAGTGTTGTCCCGGACGCTCCCACGGGTCTCCTCGACGAACAGGACAGGTCAGAGGACAGGACCCGAGGAGAGCAGGGACCATGCACGACGAGCAGCGCACCGCCGCCCTGGTGGAGGCGGCACGGGCCGGTGACGCACGTGCCGGGGACGATCTCGTACGCGCCTGTCTCCCGCTCGTCTACAACATCGTCGGCCGGGCCCTCGACGGCCACGCCGACGTGGACGACGTCGTCCAGGAGACGATGGTCCGCGCCCTCGACGGCCTCACCGGACTGCGCGACCCGGCCCGCTTCCGCTCCTGGCTCGTCGCCATCGCCATGAACCGGATACGCCACCGCTGGCGGGAACGGCAGCAGGCACCGCAGCCCGGCCTGGACCGGGCCGCCGCGCTCGCCGACCCGGCCGGCGACTTCACCGACCTCACCATCCTGCGGCTCGGGCTCACCGGGCAGCGGCGCGAGGTGGCCGAGGCCACCAGGTGGCTCGACGAGGACGACCGGGAGCTGCTCTCCCTGTGGTGGCTGGAGGCGGCCGGCGAACTCACCCGCGCCGAACTCGCCACCGCCCTCGACCTGCCGCCCCGGCACGCCGCCGTCCGCGTCCAGCGCATGAAGGCCCGCCTGGAGACCGGCCGTGCCCTGGTGCGCGCCCTCGCCGCCCCGACGCCCTGCCCCGGCCTCGCCGAGACCACCGCCGCCTGGGACGGCCGTCCCTCGCCGCTCTGGCGCAAGCGCCTCGCCCGCCATCTCGACGCCTGCCCCCGCTGCGCCGCCGGCCGGGCCGGGCTGGCCCCCGCCGAGGGCCTTCTCGTGGGTCTCGCCCTGGTGCCCCCGCTGCTGGCCGGGGCCGGTCACGGCACCGGGGGAGCGGATCCGGCGACGGAGACGGCCGCATGGGTGGCCGAACCGGGGCCGAGCGTCGAACCGGGCTCCGGGGCGGGCGCCGGGGGAGTGGAACCGGCGACGGAGACGGCCGCATGCGTGGCCGAACCGGGGGCGGGCGTCGAACCGGGCTCCGGGGTCAGGGCCGGGGCTGGGGGCGAGGCGCCGGCGGTCGGCGGCCCGCCCGCAGGATCGGGCGGCGACCCGGCCGCCGGCACCGCGTCCGCGCCGGCCGGTGGGCTGCGCGCGTGGGGAGCCGGGGCGGTGGCCGTCGGCGTGCTCGGCGCGGCGGTGCTGCTGGCGCCGGGCGCACCGGTCGAGCGGGCGCAGATGCGTCAGCGGGTGGTCGCCGCGCCCACCACCCCGGCGCCGTCCACCACCACGCCGACGGCCTCGCCGACACCCTCGCCCCGGCCCAGCCGGACCCGGACGCCGGAGCCGCCGTCCCCCGAGGAGCGGCTCAACCGGCTGGTCAACCGCCACCGCGCGGCGGCCGGCTGCGGCCCACTGCGCTCGGACCCCGAGCTCGTCGCGGTCGCCCGCGCCTACGGCCGGGACATGGTGGCGCGGGACCACTACGGCCACCACGGCCCCGACGGCTCGGACCCGGGCACCCGGATGACGGCGGGCGGCTACTCCTGGAGCGCCTGGGCGGAGAACCTCGCCCGCGGGCAGAGCGGCCCCGAGTCCGTCGTCGCCGACTGGATGGCCGACCCTCCGCACCGCGCCAACCTGCTGAACTGCCGCTTCCGGGACACCGGCGTCGCCGCCGTCCCCGGCCCCGACGGCACGATCTGGGTGCAGGAACTGGCGGCACCGCTCGGCTGAAGCCGGACGCCCCCGCCCCGCGTCCCCGGCCGGGCCCCTCAGCGGGCCGTCGCGAAGTCCTGTACCCACCAGGGGCCGTTGCCGGAGAGGTTGACTCCCACGCCGACGTCCTTGAACGCGCAGTTCAGAATGTTCTTCCGGTGGGCCTCGCTGTCCATCCACTCCGCGACCGTCTCCGCGGGCGAGAGCGTGCCGCGGTGGATGTTCTCGCCCCAGGACGACCAGGAGTAGCCGGCGGCGGTGATGCGGTCGCCCGCGTTCCGGCCGTTCTGGCTGTCGTGGGCGTAGTAGCCGCGGGCCGCCATGTCGTCGGCGTGGTCCTGGGCCGCCTCCGTGAGCCTCGGGTCGGAGCGCAGCGGATCGCATCCGGCCCTGCTCCGCTCGGCGTTGGCGAGCGTGACCACCTCGGAGACGTAGTGCGCGGCGGACCCGGCGGCCCGTGGTACCTCCGAACGGGTGCCGGCGCCCGCCGGAGTGCCCGACGTCACCACGTACACCGCGGTCGTGACCGTCACCGCCGCCGCCACCGTGCCGGCCACGGTCAGCGCCGTGCGGAACGACGGCCTCCGGCGGCCGCCACCGCCGTGACCGGCCCGCTCCCGGGCTCCGTCCCCGGCTCCTTCGTGGGCTCGCTCCCCGGGCCGTTCGGGGGGCCGCGCCGCGTCGAACGCCTCGTGTTCCATGGGGCTCCTCTCTCTCGCCGGTCGCCTTGCCGTCCGGCGCGGCGAGATGACTATCCGGCGCCGGAGAGCTCGACACTCCTCGTCAATCCTGGGCGTCAACCTCGTGTGGCACCACCGCGACCGGGCGCCCCGCGGCGCACCCGCCGCCCCACCGCGAGGGGCTGCCCGCCGCCCGAGGCGGACAGCGGCGAACCCGTCGGCCTCGTCGGCGAGCCGCAGGAGGCCGGGCCGTACGCCCCTCCCGTTCCAGCCTGGGCCGGTCGGGCCGGTTGGGCCGGTCGGGGTCAGGCCGGCAGCGTGAGTCCCGCGTGCGTCCCGTTGAGGTAGTGGTCGCCGATGTCGCGCAGCCGGTGGTCCGGCGGCACCGGCGCGGTGAGCGTGCGGGCGTTGCGCCAGAAGCGGTCGAAGCCCGGGCCGCCGCCGTGCGGGTCGGATTCCGTCGCCGGGTCCACGAGTTCCAGGATCCTGGTGGTGATGTCCAGGGCCGCCCGGTGGGCGACCGTCTCGGCCGCCGCGACCAGGACGGCGATGTCGGTCCGTTCCTCGACGCCGAGGGCGCCGCCGGCGAGCAGTCCGTGCGCCAGGGCGTCCGTGGCACGCTCCACCACGGCGGCGGCGGTGTGCGCGGAGGTGGCCAGCTCGCCGTAGGCCAGCAGGAGGAACGGGTCGCCCCCGCGGGCGGCGTGGCCGGCCCGGCTGACGTCACGGGCCTCCGCGAGCGCCCCCTCGGCGATGCCGAGCGCCACTTGGACGAGCAGCAGCCGCAGGGCGAGGGGCGCCAGGGTCGGGTACGGGGCGACGGCGTGCTCGTCGTGGGGCAGGGTGCCGAGCACGTCACCGGCCGCGATCGGGACCCGGTCGAAGGTGACGGTGCCCGCACCCGCCAGGCGCTGGCCCACCCGTTCGGCGGCCGGCTCCGTGAAGACGGCCGGGTGCGCCGGGTCCACGAGGACGAGCGGCAGGTCCCCCGTCTGCGTACAGCGGGCCGCGACGACCAGCCGGTCGGCGACCGTGACGCCGGAGGCGAAGGCACGCCGGCCGTGGAGGACGTAGGCGCCCCCGCCGGCCGGTGTGAGCACCGGTCCGGTGGAGGCGGGGGTGCCGGCCGGCCCGGTGCCGCCGCCGGGGCCGTTCTCCGGGGACGGCGGTTCGGCTGAACCGGCGAGCAGCCACCGCTCCCGCGCCGCACGGGCGCCGAGGTCGAGCGGCCCGGCGGCGGGGCCGAGGAACCGTGTGGTCCAGGCCAGCGCGCAGTGGTGGGCGAGGAGTTCGCCGATCGAGCCGTCGGCCGCGGATATCTCCCGGACCACCCCGCAGGCGGTGCGCCAGTCGGCACCGGCCCCGCCGGGGCCGGGAGCGGTGAGCAGGGCGGGCAGGCCGGCCTCCTTGAGCCGGTCGACCTCGTCGAACGGGACCTTGCCGGCCCGGTCCCTGACCAGGGCGTCCACGGCGAGGTCGTCGGCGAGCTCCCGGGTGACGCGGGGCCAGATCCCGTCCTCGGCCGTGCGCTCGGTCGCGCGGTCGGCCGCAGGGCCGGCCGGGACGGAGGTGGGGCGCTTGGCTGACTTCTTCGGCGTACTCACGTCACCTCACATGATCCCTAGTATCCCCATTGGAATACTAGGGATCCTGACAGAGGGGTGCCCGGGCCCCAAGAGGCATCCACATGGCGGACATTGACTGCTCGACAGGTGGGACGCGATGCGCCGTCAGGGGTTGGTCCATGCCTCCGGGTCCTCGGCGAGCGCCACGATCTCCCGCGGCAGCCGCGCCGTGGCCACCTCGGCCAGCGAGACGCCGTCGAGCACATGGCGCACGTTCGCCCGCAGCGCCACCCACAGGGTGAGCAGCGACTCGGCCGGACCGGTGTACGACAGCTCCGGCGGCCGCACGCCCCGGACCGACACCAACGGCCCCTCCACGCAGCGGATCACGTCCGCCACCGAGATCTCCTCGGCCGGCCGCGCCAGCCAGTAGCCGCCGTTGCCGCCGCGCTGGCTCTGGACCAGGCCGCCCTTGCGCATGTCGCCGAGGATGCCCTCCAGGAACTTGTGCGAGATGCCCTGGCCGTCGGCGATGGCCTCGGCCTTCACCGGCCCCGACTCCCGGGCCGCGGCGAGCTGGAGGGCGGCCCGCACCGCGTAGTCGGCCCTGGCTGAAATGCGCATACGCGCATTATGCCCACGCGCTCCGCCCGCGCCCCCGACGAGGGGCACCACCGGTTCCGCACGCGGCGGGGGTCAGCCGAACCGGCGGCCGCCCAGCGGCTCCGTCGCGTCCCCGCCACCCGCCCGGACGCCGCGCAGGAACGCCTCCAGGGCCTCCACCGAGGACCTGGACGGCGCCCAGTCCAGCTCCTCGCGCGCCCGGTCCGTGGACATCAGCGGCAGGCGCAGCACCGCGTCGAAGAGATCCGGCGACGCGGGCGCCACCCGCATCCGCCAGGCCGCCGACAGCACCCCGCGGACCGCCGCCGTCGGCACCCTCACCGGCCGCGCGCCGAGCAGCCCGGCGAGCGTCGCCACGTCGACCACCGGCTCCGCCGCGAGGTTGAACGCCCCGCGCACATCCCGCAGCAGCGCCGCCCGGTACGCCTCCACCGCGTCGTCCGTGTGCAGGGCCTGGAAGCGCAGCCCCGACAGCTCCGGTACGAGCGGAATCAACTCCGGCCGGATGAGCTGGCCGGGCAGCCAGCGGCCCGCGAAGATCCGCCGCTGCTCGCTCGCCGACTCCTCCTTGAACATGAAGCCCGGCCGCATCCGCACCACCCGGGTCTGCGGGTGGTCGCGCTCGAACGTGTCGAGCAGCCGCTCCACGTACGCCTTCTCCCGGGTGTACGCGGCGCCCGGCCAGCCGTGCGTCGGCCAGGACTCCGACACCGGCGCGCCGTTGCCCGGTCCGGGGGAGTAGGCGCCGACCGAGGAGCCGTACAGGAGGACCGGCACGTGCGCCGCCGCGACCGCCTCGAAGACCCGTACGGAACCGAGCACATTGCTGCGCCAGGTCGTCGCCGGATCGTGCGTCGGCTGGAAGCGCCACGCCAGATGGACGACCGCGTCCGCGTCCGCCACGTACTGGGCGAGCCGCGCCTCGTCGCCGTCGAGCGAGAGGTCCACCTCCGCCCATTCGGTCTTCTCCAGGGTCAGTCCGGGCCTGCGGCGGGCCAGGCCGAGCACGGACGCGACCCGGGGCTCCCGCACCAGGGCGCGGACCAGGCTCGTCCCGACGTTTCCCGTGGCACCGGTGACGACGACACGCATCCGCTCACTGGGGTTCATGTCTCGACCATCCGCCATCGCGGCGGCCCTCGCACGCGGAAAGAGCCGACCCGGTCACGGAGCGTAGCGCTGTGGGTCGCGCTTGTGAGCATGTGCACCCACGATGGTGGGACCGGGGGGCCAGGTCACGATCAGGAGGAACGGATGCTGCTCCCCGACCGCAACACGATCGACCGCCTGCTGCGGAGCTACCGCGCCCAGGAACGGCTGGTCCTGACCAGGCCGCACGACCTGGCGGCCCGCAGGCGGTTCGAGGACACCGCGTACACGCTGTGCGTCCTCATGGGGGAGCGGACGGCCCGCGAGGCCGTCCTCGCCGCGGAGCGCTATACGGCCGGACCGGCCGGGGCGCGGGTTCAGGTGTGCGGTTCGACGCGCGCCGGCGGGGTACCCGCCGAATAGGTCACGGACGACATGCCGCGGGCCGGGGCCGGGAGCGGTCGCCGGCCCGACGGCCGCGAGCCGAGGGCGGGAGGTGCCGGCGATGGACGGACCACGGCTCTCGCCGCGCGAGCGGCGGATTCTCGCCGAGATCGAACACGCGCTGGGTGAGGACCACTCCCTCGCCCGCACCCTGGGCCCCGGCCCGCCGCCGCGCCCCGGGACCGGACGGCTCGCCGGTCCGGCCGCCGCGGTCGCCACGGCCGTCCTCGGCCTCGTGACCGCGGTGCTCTTCGTGGCCGCCGTGGCCACCGGATCCCTCACCCTCCTCTGGTCCTTCGCGGCCGCCTGGACGGCGGCCGCGATCTGCGGACTCGGTCTGCTGCTGCGCCGGTGCGAGAGCCGTGCGGCGCGCGTCGCACGAGCCCCGCGGGAAGAGCCCGACCAGGGGGACCACCTCACCTGAGGCTCCCGCCTCCGGGCGCGGGACGCGCGGCGGGCTCCGGCCGGGGGAAGCGGGCCCGCACGGCGTCGACGCAGACGTCCCGGGAGGTCGGACCGCCGAACCGCAGCCGGTCGTAGGGCGCGAAGGCGGGCAGCAGCGCGTCCAGTTCGTCGACCAGGGCGTGCACGGCGGCCGACCACAGGGGAGACTCCGGACGCGGGGACCGCACCGCCCCGGTGATCGCGGCGGTCAGCTCGGCCTTGCGCCGGATCGTCGCCGGGGTGACCCGGTGCAGACACACGTACTGGCCGCTGAGGTACGCCTCCCACTCCTCGGCGCCCCGCGCCGGGTCCGTCCAGTGGGCCGTGAACCAGTCGCGCAGCCGCTCCGGCCCGCCCGCCCGCGCCGCCAGGTCGAAGAGGTCCTGCGGGACCATCTCCGCGCCGTCCGAGCGCAGATACCCGGGCAGCGGCAGCAGACCGTCCAGCATCCGCCGCCGTGTCTCCGCGAGGTCCCGCCCCCGCGCGGCGCACAGCCGGTCCAGTGGCGTGAACTGCGCGCTGACATAGGCGTCGTCGGCGGCGGTCATCGGATGGTCGCCGTTGACCTCCCGGAACCGCCGGGCGACCTCCGCCGCGTACGCCTCCGTGCCCCTGGCGGCACTCCCCGCAGAACCCGTGACCGACCTCATGACCGTCCCTTCCGGTGCCGCCCGGGGCCCTCCCGGCCGGCGGTCCCGGCAGGTTAGGCGCCGGACCCTACGGCGGCCGCCGAACCGTGCCGGACCGGGTGGCGCGGGGAGACCGCCGGCCGCCGGGCCGGTCAGTTCCCGCGCGCGCCGAACCGCCGCCACAGCCACAGCGAGAGCGCCGCACCGAGCGCCGCGCCCACCAGGGCGAGCGGCAGGCCGGCCGCGGTGCCGGAGGGCACGGCGTCGTCCGGCGTGTCGCGGACCGGCGTCCGGGCCGCGTCGCCCGCCGCACCGGCACCGGGAGCGGTCCCGGCAGCGGCACCGGAACGGGCACCGGCAGCGGCACCGGCACCCGCACCGTCCGAGGCGGCGGCTCCCGTGGCCGAGTCCGCCTTCCGGGCGGCCTGCGCCCCCGCCCCCGCCTCCGGACCGGCCTGCGCCCGGGCCCGTACCTGGGACCGCGCCTCGACCCGGGTCTCGGCCGGTGCCGTGTCCCGGGGCTTCCTCCGGTCCTTCCGGGGTTCGAGCGAGCCCACCGGCTGCACCCGGCCCGACGCGTCGAAGCCCCAGTCGAGGAGCGCCCGGGCCTCCTCGTACACCGCGAAGCCACCGCCCCCCTGCGGGTTCATCACCGACACCACGAGGGTCCGGGCGCCGCGCCGGGCCGCCGCGATCAGGGTGTTGCCGGCGCCGCTGGTGTAGCCGTTCTTGACGCCGATCAGGCCGGGATAGCGCGCCACGCCGTCCGCGCCCGTCAGCAGCCGGTTGGTGTTGGCGATGCCGTACGACCACGAGCCGGCCGGGAAGTCGGCGTAGGGGGTCGAGCAGTAGCGGGTGAATCGCGGGTCGCGCACCCCGGCCCGCCCGAAGACCGCCAGGTCGTACGCGGAGGAGACCTGGCCCGGCGCGTCGTAGCCGTCGGGGGAGACCACCCGTGTGTCGCGGGCGCCCAGGGAGCGTGCCTTGTCCTGCATCTGGCGGGCCGTCGCCTCCCAGCCGCCGTTCATCGCCGCGAGCACCCGTACCGCGTCGTTCCCCGAGCTGAGGAAGACCCCGTTCCACAGGTCCGACACCTTGTAGGTGTAGCCCTCCTTCAGCCCCACCAGACTGCTGCCCGCGCCGATGCCGGTCAGCTCGTCGTCGGTGACGGTGTGCCGTTCGCCCGGGTCGTGGCGGGGCAGCGCAGTCAGCGCGAACAGCGTCTTCAGGGTGCTGGCGGGCGGCAGCGGTTTGTGGGCGTTGCGGGCGGCGAGGACCTCTCCCGTGGACACGTCGGCCACCACCCAGGACAGGGCCGAGACGGAGGGCAGCGCCGGAGCGCCGCGCAGCGGCTGCACCTGGGTGCCCGAGCGGTCGAGCCGGGCCGGATCGACGAAGTGCCGGGCGGGCGGGGTCGGCTCGGCCACGGCGGCGGCCGAGGCCGTGGGGACCGGCAGGGCGAGCAGCAGCGCCGCGGCACCGGCGGCGGCGTGGCGGACGGCAGGCGTGACGATCATTCAGCCACCGTAGGAACGCCGTCACGGCGGCGCAGATCGAAGTGCGCCGACCGGCGTAGCGGCCGCGCCGAACGGCGCACGCGCCGGACCTCCCCGCCCGGGCCGGGGACCCGGCGGCGGTGTCAGTGGGACAGGGCATCCTGGTGACGTGTCCTCACTCCCGTACCAGAGCAGGTCCGTTGCCCCCACCGGCCCTCCGTCCCCGGCCGCGCACATGATCGTCTGCGGTGACGACGTCCTCGCCCACCGCCTCGCCGCCGAGCTCCACGAGATGTACGGGGAGCGCGTCACCCTGCTCGTTCCCTCGCCCGGCGACACGCCCGACCGGCCCGTCGCCCGCACCGGACGGGCCATGGCGCTCTTCGGCCGGGTCACCGCCGCCGTCACCCGCACCACCGGCGCCGGAGGCCCGGTGGGCTCCGGCGCGGGCGGCGGGGGCGACGGCCGGGGGGCTGGCCAGAGCCGGACGGTCCGGGTCGTCGAGACCGCCGAGATCGACGACGCCGTCCTGCTCGACGCGGGGGTCGAGCAGGCCGCCGCGCTCGCCCTCGTGTACGACGACGACGAGCGCAACATCCGCGCCGCGCTCACCGCCCGCCGCCTCAACCCGCGCCTGCGCCTGGTCATCCGGCTCTACAACCGCAGACTCGGCCAGCACCTGGCCACCCTCCTCGACCAGGCCGCCGCCGTCGCCGAGCCCGGTCTCGACCCGGACAAGCTGGACGCCGCTACCACGGTGTTCTCCGACGCCGACACCGCCGCGCCCTCCCTCGCGGCCACCGCCGTGGCCGGCACCAGGAAGGTGATCCAGGCCGGCGGGCTGCTGCTGCACGCCGTGGACCGCACCCCGCCCGCCCGGGGCCGGATCGCCGACCCCGGCCTGTGCACGCTCGCGCTGCTCTCGGCGACCGCCAGCGACCCGGCGGGCTGCGAGGGCTCCGAGGGCAGCGGCGACCAGAGCCCGCGGCTGCTCCCCGGCGACGCCGAGGTCGCCGCCGCCACCGGACGCGGCATCGTCGCCCTGGAGACCGTCAGTTACGAGGCAACCGCCCGCACCCCCGGCTGGCTCGGCGCCTCCGCGCTGCCGGTCGGCTCCCTGTTCTCCCGGCGACTCCGCTGGTCCCTCGCCGGAGTCGTCGCCGCGGTCGTCGCCCTCGCGCTGGCCTCCACCCTGACCACCGGCGACCACCCGCTGCACGCCGCCTATCTGATCCTGCTCGACGTCTTCGCCATCGGCGAGCCCGCGCACGGCGAGCCGACCAGCCGCCAGCTTCTCCAGATCCTGGCCGGATTCGTCGGGCTCCTGCTGCTGCCCGTGGTGATCGCCGCGCTCCTGGAGGCCCTCGGCACCTTCCGCAGCGCCACCACGCTGCGGCGGCCGCCGCGCGGACTCTCCGGCCACGTGGTGCTCCTCGGCCTCGGCAAGGTCGGCACCCGCGTCCTCGCCCGGTTGCGGCAGATGAACATCCCCGTCGTCTGCGTCGAGGCCGACCCGGAGGCCCGCGGGCTCGCCCTGGCCCGCCGGCTGCGCGTGCCGACCGTCATCGGGGACGTCACCGAGGAGGGCGTCCTGGAGGCCGCCCGCATCCACCGCGCCCGCGCCCTGCTCGCCCTCACCAGCGTCGACATCACCAACCTGGAGGCCGCGCTGCACGCGCGCTCGATCAGCCCCGGGCTGCGGGTCGCGCTGCGCCTGTACGACGACGACTTCGCCACCGCCGTCTACCGCACCCTGCGGGCCGTCCACCCGGGCGCCCTCACCCGCAGCCGCAGCGTCTCGCACCTGTCCGCGCCCGCCTTCGCCGGGGCGATGATGGGCCGCCAGGTGCTGGGCGCGCTCCCCGTCGAGCGCCGGGTGCTCCTGTTCGCGGCGCTCGACGTCGCCGACCATCCGCTCCTGGAGGGGCGCACGGTCGCCGAGGCGTTCCGGCCCGGTGCCTGGCGGATCATCGCCCGCGGCGACGCGGGCGTGCCCCCGGACCGCTGCGGCTACCGGCCCGCCTGGGAGCTGCCGACGGGGCACGTGCTGGGACCCGGCGACCGCGTGGTGGTCGCCGCCACCCGCCGCGGTCTCGCCGAACTGCACGGCCGCCGGCCCCGGCAGCCCGGCGCCCCCACGACGGGCGACCCGACGGGTGACCCGACGGGTGACGCGGCGGGCGCCAGGACGGGCGAGACGGCGGGGGAGACGGTGAGGTGACGGCGGAGGGCCACGTGCCGCCCCGGCGGCGGGCGGAGCCGCCCCGGGTCAGATGTGCCTGCCCCGCTCCGCGGCGGGGGAGGCCCGCAGCGACGCCACGAGGCGCAACAGATGCGCCTCGTTCCCCGCGAGTCCGGCCGCCCTCAGGGCCGCGTCGGCCTCCGCCATCGGATGCGTCAGCATCGCCGCCGCGTACGGCTCGAGCCGCGGGTCGGAGAGAACGGCCTGGGTGGATTCCATCAGGCGCAGATACGCCTGGGCCGCGGCGCGCTCGAGGCCGGTGGTCGTCGTCATGTCGGTCTCCCTCTCCACGATGTGAGCTCGGCTCACCCCACCCTCTCGCACGGGTCTGACAATGGGCCTGAACCGGCCCCACCACGGGACCTTTTCAGCCCCCCGGCGCCGGCGCCCCCGGCGCTCCCGCCGACCCCGCCGCACCGTCAAGGCGTTCGGCGAGCCGCTCCAGGAACACCCGTTGCCCCGCCACCAGGAGCGGGAGGGCCTCCGGGAGCGCGAACCAGCCGACCCGGTCGATCTCCGGGAACTCCCGCAGCACACCCGACCCCCGCGGCCACTCCATGGTGAACGTCCCCGGCACGACCAGCTCCGGGTCCAGATCCGCCTCCACTGCCCAGACGGTGACGAACTTCCCGTTGCGCTGACGTGCCTCCCCGAGCGCCCACCACTCGCCTTCCGGCAGCGGCAGCCCCAACTCCTCCTCGAACTCCCGCCGCGCCGCGACCTCGGGCGCCTCCTCCGGCTCGTACTCGCCCTTGGGGATCGACCACGCGGCCTCGGACCGCGAGGACCAGAAGGGGCCACCCATGTGACCGATGAGCACCTCCGGGAGGCCGTCCGGCGTCCGGCGGAAGAGAAGGAGACCAGCACTGCGCTTCTCGGACATGGCGCCCAGTGTGGCCGAAGCGGGGCCCGCCGCGCGGCCGCCCGGCGCTCCCGTCGGCCACTCGGCGGAACGTCAGCCGGCCGTCAGCCGCACCGTCACCGGCCCGCCCGCCGGGTCCGCCGCGCCCGCCCAGGTGGCCGCGTGCCGGAGCGAGCGGTGCGGTTCCAGGAGGGCGGGCAGCCGGCGTTCGTACAGCCGGCGGTCGTCCTGGGTCACCGTTAGCGTCGGCTGCGACAGGCGCTCCGAGGGGCGCAGCAGCAGTACGGGCACGGGCACCGGCCCCGGAACCGGTGCGGACGCGGCGGCGGGGTCCGGGACCAGACGGCCGGGCGTGACCCAGTCCAGTCCGCCCGCCGGCCGCAGCGCGAGGTCGGGTTTCGGCCAGGGGGCGCCCGCGAGATGCGCGAGGACGGCGGAGGCCACCGACCGGCCCTCGGCGGCGGCCACCACCGCCGGTTCGACACCGCGCAGCAGGTTGCCCGCCGCGAAGACGCCCGGCACCGGCGTGCGCAGGGACGGGTCGACGGAGGGGCCCCGGGTGGCCGGGTCGAGCGGGACCCGGCCGGAGCGGGCCAGTTCGTGGTCGGGCAGCCAGTCGCCGGTGAACACCACCGTGTCGCAGCGCAGCAGCCCCGTGCGGCCGTCGGCACCGCGCACCACGACCCCCGAGAGGCGCCCCCGGCCCACGAGTTCGGCCACCGTCGCCCCGCGCAGCACCGGGCCCGGCAGCCGGGGACCGTCCGCCCGGTCGGCGACGACCGCCGCCACCACGACCCCGGCCCGGCGCAGCACACGGACCGCGTGGCCGGCCACCGGGTCGGAGCCGACCACGACCGCGCGCCGGCCGATCCGCTCCCGGCGCAGCCCGAACAGCTCCACCGACTGCTGGAGTTCCCCGGTGGACAGCACCCCCGAGGGCCGCGAGCCCGGGACCAGGCGGGCGCTGCGCGGCCGTTCGCGCGCTCCGGTGGCCAGGACGACGGCCCGCGCCGTGATCCGCTCCGGACCGGTCGGCGCGGTGACCTCCAGGGCGAGCGGTCCGGCCCAGCCGGTCGCGCCGGCCCCGGTCCGTACGACGGCCCCGGCCCGCACGGCCGCGGCCACCGCCCGGCGGGCGTAGAGGGGACCCGTGTACGGTCCGAAGCCGGTCCGGGCGCAGTGGCGCGGGATCCCGCCCGCGGTCTCCTCGCGCTCCAGGACCTCGACCCGGCCCGCGCCCGCCGCCGCGAGCCGGGTGGCGGCGGCGAGCCCGGCGGGACCGCCGCCGACCACCAGGACGTCGACCGTGCGGTTCACCGCACGCCCTCCTCGAACAGCGCCCGCACCGCCGCCCCGCAGGTGAAGCGCTGGCAGCGCCCCGCTCCTGCCCGGGTCCTGCGCCGCAGCCCGTCCAGGGACGCGGGCGGCACCGTGGAGGCGAGCGCGTCGCGGATCTCGCCGTGGGTGACCCGCTCGCAGTGGCAGACCACCCTGCCGTACGCGGGGTCGCGGGCGATCCGCTCGGCGTCCCGGTACGGGCGGGGAGAAGCCTCGCCGAGGTTCGGCATCCGCACGGGGGCGAGCGGCCGCTCCGGCCCGAGCTCCAGGCCGGCGTCGGCGAGCAGCCCGACCGTGTGCCGGCCGAGGGCGAGCGAGGCGGTCAGTCCGGTCGAGCGGATCCCGCCGACCGTCACGTACCGCAGCTCGGGGTGGGCGGCGATCCGGTAGTCCTCGGCGCCGGTGGCGGCGCGCAGCCCCGCGTAGACGGCGGTGACCTCCTCGTCGAGGAGCGCCGGAAGGATCCGGCGGCCCTGCGCGCGCAGCGCGGCGAGCCCTTCCGCCGTCGAGCCGGTGTCCGTCTTGTCGTCCAGGTCCTCGGCGGTCGGTCCGAGCAACACGTTGCCGAACACCGTCGGCGCGATCAGGACGCCCTTGCCGAGGGGGCCGGGCACCGGCAGCAGGATGTGCCGGACCAGCTCGCGGGCGAACGGGTCGAAGACGACGAGCTGGCCGCGCCGCGGGGTGACGGTGAAGTCGTGGCGCCCGACCAGCGCGTCGAAGGCGTCCGCGTACAGCCCGCACGCGTTGACCAGGAAGCGGGTGCGCAGCACCCCGCGCCGGGTGATCAGCCGGTGCGGGGCCCCCGGAGCGCCGGGGTGGACCTTCTCCACCCGGCAGTCGAGGTGCAGGTCCACCCCGGAACGCACGGCCTGGGTGGCGTACGCGAGCGGGGTGGACCAGGGGTCGATCACCGACTCGCCCGGCACCTCGAGGGCGCCGAGCGCGCCGGGACCCAGGTGCGGCTCGCGGGCCCGCAGCTCGTCGGCCGAGAGCGGTCGCGTGCCGTGGTGCCCGTTGCGTACGGCCTTGTCGGCGAGCCGGGGCAGCGCGGCGAGCTGTTCCTCGTCCCAGGCGACGAGCAGCGCGCCGACCGGTTCGACGGCGATCCCGGTCTCCTCGGCGTACGCGGCGAGCATCCGCCCGCCCTCACGGACGAGGCGGGCCTCCAGCGACCCGGGCACGGCGTCGAAACCGGTGTGCAGGATGGCCGTGTTGGCCTTGGAGCTGCCCTCGCCGACGTCTCCGCCCGCCTCCACGAGCGCCACCCGCAGCCGGTACCGTGCCAGCTCCCGTGCGATGGCGCAGCCCACCACACCGGCGCCGACGACGGTGACGTCGTACGCGCCGCCGGGACCCGACGTGTCCGGCAGGATTCCGCGCCGGGTGACGCTCACGCCCCGTCCTCCGGGCCCGCGCCGCCGGCCAGCAGCGTCGCCACCGCCGAGCGGAAGCGGCCGAGGCGTTCGGCGGCCTCGGCGGGCGTGACGCGGGGTTCGTAGACGGCGGAGGGCTTCCAGGGAGGGACGGCCTCGTGGGCGGCGAGGCCGGGCTCGTGGCCGAGCCGGGCGACCGCGGCCACGCCGAGGGCGGTGGCGTCGGGGAGGGCGGAGACCTCGACCGGGCGCTGGAGGAGGTCGGCCTGGGTCTGCATGAGCAGCGCCGAGCGGGTCAGACCGCCGTCGACCCGCAGGGCGGTGAGCGGCCCGCCCAGGTCGGCCGCGGCGGCGCCGGCGAGCTCCGCCACCTGGGCGGCGATGCCCTCGCACAGCGCCCGGACCAGGTGCCCGGGTCCGGTGTCGAGGCCGAGGCCGGTGAGCGCGCCGCGCACGTCGCCGCGCCACCAGGGGGCGGCGAGACCGGCGAGGGCGGGGACGAAGGTGACGCCGCCCGCGTCCGGGACGGCGCCGCCGACCGCGTCGAGTTCCTCGGCGCCCGCGATGACGCCGAGGTCGGTGAGCCAGCGCACGGCGGACGCGGCGGTGTACACCTGCCCGTCCAGGCAGTAGCTGGTGCGGCCGGCGAGCCGCCAGGCGACGCAGGCCACCAGGCCGGAGTCGCCGCGGCGCGGCGCGGACCCGGTCTGGGCGAGCAGGAACGCCCCGGTGCCGTAGGTGCACTTGGCGGTGCCCGGCTCGGTGACGTCCTGGGCGAGGAGCGCGGCCTGCTGGTCGACGAGGAGGCCGGTCAGGGGGAGCGGCGGGCCGAAGGCGGTGGTGGTGCCGACGGGGGTGTCGCAGTCCACGACCCGGGGCAGCCGTTCGGCGGCCAGGCCGTAGACGTCCAGGGCCGCATCGGACCAGGCGACGCCGTCCAGATCGAGCAGCCCGGTACGGCCCGCGGTGGCGGCGTCGGTGACGAACGCGCCCGTGAGGCGGTGCACGAGCCAGACGTCGCTGGTGGTGACGACGCCCGCGCCGGTCAGGTTGCGACGGATCCAGGCCATCTTGGGGGCGGCGAAGTAGGGATCGAGGGGCAGACCGGTGATGCGTGTCAACTCCGCTGCGTGAGCGGCGAGTTCGCCGCACAGGTCGGCGGCCCGCCGGTCCTGCCAGACCAGCGCGTCGGTGAGCGGGTCGCCGGTCGCGGGGTCCCAGGCGAGGACCGTCTCGCCCTGGTTGGCGAGGCCCACCGCGACGGCCGGCTCCCCGGCCTCGGCGAGGGCGGCGCGTCCGGCGGTGACCACGGAGTCGTACAGCTCACGCGGGTCGACCTCGACCAGGCCGCCGGGCAGGGCGCGCGGGCGGACCGGCGCGAAACCGGTGCCGAGGACGCCGCGCTCGGGGCAGACCACGAGGGCCTTGGTGCCCGACGTGCCCTGGTCGACGGCGAGTACCGGGCCCGTCATGTGTGCGTCTCCCTGCCGGTCGTGGATTCCTGGACGTCCTTGATCGCTTCCGATCGTGGAACCGGTCAGCCTGATGCAGCCGGCTCGCCTCGTCAAGAGGTCGGCGGCGAGGCCGTCATGTTCCGAACCGACCCTGACTTTGCGTCAAATTCGGTCGTTGGCCGAATAGTTACGGTCACGGAGAAAAGTGGATCGGTCACGTCCGGCAACCTCTATAGTGATCGCCGATCAACGGCCGGGACGGCCAAGGGGACTGACCGCCCCCTCCCCCCATCTCACCGAGGAACGATGTCTCCCACCCTCCGCCCTGCGTCGCCGCTCGGCTCCGGCCCCGCTGCCTGATGGCCGCGCAAGGCTTCCGTCCCGTCTACCACCCGGCGGGCCACGACCACGCCCTGCGCGGTGCCGTCCAGGAGCTGCGCACCGGCCGCTGGGTGGCCATGGGCCGCCTGCTCGAAGAGACCTCCGGCTGGACCGCCTGGACCCGCCGCACCCAGGTGCTCGCGGCCGTCGCCGCCGGCACCGACGTCGTCGAGACCTGGCTCGCCGAGCAGCCCGACTCGGCCGCCGCCACCGTGATGCACGCGCGGGTCGCCGTCGAACGGGCCGTACGCGCCCACCGCACCGCCCACCCCCGCACCCGCGAGCTCTGGCAGGAGGCGTGGACCGTCTGCCTCCAGGCGGCCGACCGCGCCCCCGCCGACCCCGTGCCGTGGGTGTGCCGGCTCGCCCTCTCCGTACTCGACGCCCAGCAGCGCATGGAGGAGCACCGCCTCGCGCCGCCCGCGCCCATGCTGCCGCCCGGCCCCTGGGGCCTGCTCGCCGAGGCCGAGAAGCGCGACCCGCAGAACCGCGAGGCGCACCACCGGATGCTCCAGTTCGTGTACGCCCGCCGCCCCGGGCCCCTGTCCGAGGCGGTCAACTACGCCCAGTGGGCGGCCTCCTCGGCGCCCGTCGGCTCCGCCCTGCACGTCCTGCCGCTCTACGTCCGCGTCGAGCGCTACCGGCGCGAGCGGGGTCACGAACGCGCCCTCGACCTGCACTGGGTCGCCGAGGACGCGGTGCGCGACGCCTGCCGTGCCATGGACGGCTGGTTCCTCTTCTGCGCCCTCGACGAGGCCAGCCTGCTCGACCTCAACCACCTGGCCCACGCCCTGTACGGCGCCCTCAAGTTCGCCGACGCGGCCCGGGTGTTCGAGGCGCTCGGCCCGTACTGGACCCCGCAGCCCTGGTCGTACCGCACCGCCCACCCCGACGAGCGCGGACCGGCCGAGGAGGTCTTCCTGCGCGCCCGGGCCCGCTGTCTGGGGGCGTCGGAGACCCGGACGGGCCCCTGACCCGTACGTCCCCGCCGGCGTCCGTACGGCCCCCGTCCGTGCGCCCTCGTCCTCTTCCCGCTCGCTTCCTTTCCCTCTCGTCCCCCGTACGTCCCCTTCCCTTCCCCCGGAGGAACGCACGCATGTCCCGCACCGCTCCCACCGACGCGATACGCAAGCCGCCACCGGCCCCCCGGGACGAGGAGGCCCGGCTCAGAGAGCTCGGCTACCAGCCCGTCCTCGCCCGCCGGATGGGCGGCTTCGGCAACTTCGCCATCAGCTTCTCCGTCATCTCCATCCTGTCCGGCTGCATGACGCTCTACGGCTTCGGCCTGGGCACCGGCGGGCCCGCCGTCATGCTCTGGGGCTGGGCCGGCGTCGGCCTCTTCGTGCTGTGCGTCGGCCTCGCCCTCGCCGAGGTCACCAGCGCCTACCCGACCTCCGGCGCGCTCTACTACATGGCCGACCGGCTCGGCGGCCGTCGCTGGGGCTGGTACACCGGCTGGCTGAATCTGCTCGGACTGCTCGGCGCGATCGCCGGCATCGACTACGGCGCCGCCCTCTTCACCGGTGCCTTCCTCAACCTCCAGTGGGGCATCGTCCCCACCCCGGGGTCGACCTTCCTGATCTTCCTGGTGATCCTGCTCGTGCACGCCGTGCTCAACCTCAACGGCGTCCGCCTGGTGAGCGTGCTCAACTCGATCAGCGTCTGGTGGCACCTGGGCGGTGTCGCCCTCATCGTCGGCGCGCTCGCCCTGATCCCCGACCACCACCAGTCGGCGAGCTTCGTCTTCACCGAGTTCGTCAACGACACCGGCTGGAGCAACCCCCTCTACGTGGCGGCCATCGGTCTGCTCCTCGCGCAGTACACCTTCTCCGGCTACGACGCCTCCGCGCACCTGTCGGAGGAGACCGCCAACGCGTCCGTCGCCGCCGCCAAGGGCATCGTCCGCTCCATCTGGGTCTCCTGGATCGCCGGCTTCGCGCTGCTCGCCGGACTCACCTTCGCCATCCAGGACTACGCCGGCACCCAGGCCAGCGCCACCGGCGTGCCGCCCGCCCAGATCCTCCTGGACGCGCTCGGCGCCGGCGGCGCCAAGGCGCTGCTGCTCGTGGTCATCGTGGCCCAGCTCTTCTGTGGCAACGCCGAGGTCGCCGCCGCCAGCCGCATGGTGTTCGCGTTCAGCCGCGACAACGCCCTGCCCGGCTCGGCCCTCTGGCGCCGGGTCAGCAGCCGCACCCACACCCCGGTCCCGGCGGTCTGGCTCTCGGTGGCCGTCGCCGCCCTGCTCGCCGTGCCGTCGCTGTACTCGGCCACCGCCTACGGGGCCGTCACCGCCATCAACGTCATCGGCATCACCCCGGCGTACGCCATTCCGATCCTGCTGCGGCTGCGCGCGGGCCGGAACTTCGTCCCCGGCCCCTGGAACCTGGGCCGCTGGAGCCGGCCGATCGGCTGGATCGCCGTCGTGTGGGTGGCCGTCGTCACCGTGCTCTTCTGCCTGCCGCAGCGCTCTCCGGTCACCGTCGACACCATGAACTACGCGGTGATCGCGCTGGCCGTCGTGCTGGCCCTGGCCAGCGTCTGGTGGTACGTCGCCCGGCGCTCGTACGGCACTCCGCAGTCGTACGGCAGTGCCCGCGAGGAGGCGGAGATCGCGGAGGGGATCGTCTAGGTCGTGTCTTTTGGATCAGGCCGGATCAGGGAGCGGCGTCTGGTGCTTGGGGTCTCCCCAGGCCCGCAGGGCCTAGGGGAAGATCGCAAGGCGGAGGAGGGAGTCCATGCGGTGGGGGCACCTCCCGGGCGAAGCCTGGGGGACATCGGCGACCGACGACAACGCGGCGAGCGTGCGTGCCAGACGCCGCGAGCCCGGCAAGATCCGAAAGACACGGCCTAGCACGGCGGGTGGTGCGGTCGGCGGGGGCCCGGACGGAGGCCCTCGCCGCGTCCGTGGCCTCAGCCGCCGAACTCGTAGGTCCAGGAGGCCGAGCGGGCCGCGAAGTCGATGTCGGTGATCTCCAGGGTGTGCCCGTGCTGGTCGGTCACCACGCGGTGCACGCTCAGCCGGGCTCCGTCGTCGGCCGTCGCGTCTCCGGTGCCGGTGCCGGTGCCGGTGGCCGTGTCAGTGCCGGTGGCTGGCTGCGCGGGGTGCGCGGGGTGGGCCGGGACGCCGATCGACTCCCGGTGCGTGGTGCGCAGGCCCGCCTGGTGCATCCAGTGGTACAGCAGCCGCAGGTCCGGCTGCCGGAACCGCTCGGTGCTCCGGCGGTAGCGGGCGAGCTGCGGGATCTCCGTCAGCGCGGGCCGCGAGAACCAGGTGACCGAGCGCTGCAGGGAGGCGCCGGCCGGGGTGAGCACCACATGGCGGTGCACCAGGGTCGGTTCCCCGGGCGCCAGGAGGAGCCGGCCGGCCAGGGCGATCGGCGGGGCCTCCCAGGAGAGCGCGGCGCGGACCAGCGAGTCGGCGGCCCTGGGCCCGCCGGGGAAGGTCCGCGGGCGCGGGGCGGGCACCGGAGCCGGCGGCTCGTGCGCGCTGCCGGCGGCGAAGGTGCCGCGCCGGTCCGTCACCACGAGCCGTTCCTCGCGCAGGAGTTGCAGCGCGGCGCGGACGGTCTGCCGGTTGACGTGGTAGCGCAGGGCCAGATGGCGCTCCGAAGGCAGCCTGCTGCCGGGGGAGATGCGGTGCTGGATGAGGTCGTCCCGCAGTGCGCGGGCGACCCGGAGGTAGAGCGGAAGCGCCCCGCTCGGCCCCTGCTCGGGAACGGGCTCGGCCATGTCTCGGCCCCTCTCTGTCGTGCCTGGGCGAACACCGGTGGTGCGGGGTCGAACGTGCGCGTTTGAACCATTGCGCGGTGTGACCGCTCGACCCGTATGGGTGATCAATTCCTATCATTGGTCTAAACCATTCGGGAAGTCCCGTCGGTGAGAGTGGCCGAAACGAGCACCGCGCCGTGTAATGGATCGCACCGGAACGGTGGGGGGCGGTGACGGTGGAGGAGGTGGGTGTGCCCGATGACGACACCGTCCGAACGGGCCGAGAAGGGCAAAGCGGCCCGCAAGCAGGTCCCCCGCTCCTCGCACGGCCGCTGGATACCCTCCTCGCAGCGCCCCGACCCGATCACCGTCCTGGAGCGTCAGGCCGTCGACCGGCTCCCGGAGCTCGTGCCGGTCCGCTACGGCCGGATGGCCGTCTCGCCCTTCGCCTTCCTGCGCGGCGCCGCCGCCGTGATGGCCGCCGACCTCGGCGCCCAGCGCCACACCGGACTCACCGTCCAGTTGTGCGGCGACGCCCACCTGCTCAACTTCGGCCTCTACGCATCACCCGAACGGACGCTTCTCTTCGACGTCGACGACTTCGACGAGACGCTCCCCGGGCCCTTCGAGTGGGACGTGAAACGGCTCGCCGCCTCCGTCGCGGTCGCCGCCCTCCAGAACGGCACCACCAAGGCCAAGGCCCACCGGGCCGCCGTGGTCGCCACCGAGTCGTACCGCAGGACCATGCGCCGCCTGGCCGGGCTCGGCGAACTGGACGTCTGGTACGAGCGGATCGCCGCCGACGAGGTGGCCGGTCTGGTGCGCGGGGCGAACCGGGCCCGCTTCGAGAAGCGGCTCGCCCACGCCCGCCGCCGCACCGGTCTCCAGGCCCTCGGCAAGCTCACCGTGAAGGACGCCTCGGGCCGGCACTTCGTCGACGACCCACCGCTCCTGGAGCGGCCCCCCGAGGTAGACCGGGTCACGCTCGGCAAGATCTTCAACGACTACCGCAGCTCCCTCACCGAGGAGCGCAGGCTGCTGCTCGACCGCTTCCGCTTCGTCGACGCCGCCCGCAAGGCCGTCGGCGTCGGCAGCGTCGGCACCCGCTGCTTCGTCATCCTCCTGGAGGGCCGCGACGACGGCGACCCCCTCTTCCTCCAGGTCAAGGAGGCCGGACACTCGGTCCTGGAGCCCTATCTCGCGCCCAGCGCCCACACCCACCAGGGCCGCCGGGTGGTGTGCGGTCAGCGGCTCCTCCAGGCCGCCGGGGACATCTTCCTGGGCTGGATGACCGGTCCCGAGCAACGGCACTTCTACTGGCGCCAGTTGCGGGACATGAAGGGCTCGGCCGAGGTCGAGACCATGTCCCCGGCCACGCTCCGCGGCTACGCCCGGCTGTGCGGTCGCGCGCTCGCCCGGGCCCACGCCCGCTCCGGAGACCGGATCGCGATCGCCGGCTACCTCGGCTCCTCCGACGTCTTCGACCGGGCCGTCGCCGACTTCGCCCTGCGCTACGCGGCCCAGAACGCCGACGACTACGCGGCCCTGAGCGCGGCCATCGCGGCCGGGGTGGTGGCGGCGGCCCCGGGCGTGTGAGCCCGGCCCCGAACCGACGTCACCACCGTCAGCGTCCTTGCACCGTCACCGTCGGGCGCGAGCGGACCGGCAGGAGCCGTACCCGCGGGCCCTACGCCCGGCCTCGGCGCAACGGAGGCTCGACCGGGGTCGGCGGCACCGGCCCGAACAGCACCTGACGGGCCACTGCCGGCGCGAACAGCACGCTCAGCGGAGCCGTCAGGGTCAGCGCCGCGCGGAACGGCGCGCCCACCACCGGGTTGCCCGCGGCCCGCTCCTGCACCCGGCGCAGGTACCAGCCCGTCGCCTTGTCCAGCGGGCCGGACCGCGCCGCGTCGCCCATGGCACCCGGCATCTTCTTGTCGGCGCCCGCCGAGATGTCCCATGCCTGCTTCGAGGCGTCGAGCAGCGCCCGCTGCACCCGCCGCGTGGTCGGGGTCCGCTTCGGATCCGCGAGGGCCTTCCGCAGGGCCACGGCGCTCATGGCGGCGACGGCCATGCCCTGCCCGTAGATCGGGTTGAAGGCGCACAGGGCGTCACCGGTGGCGAGGAAGCCGGCCGGGCGGCGGCCCGGACGGTCGTACCGGCGGCGGATGTTGGCGGTCTTGCGGAAGCCGTAGACCGGCGACATCGGCTCGGCCTTGGCGATCCAGTCCCCGACCACCGGGTGCGGCAGCTTGCGCGCGTACTCCTCGAACAGCGCCTCGTCGGTGGGCGGCTGGTCGTCGCGCAGACCCGAGAGCGTGACCAGGTGCCGGCCGTCGCCGAGCGGCAGCACCACACCGGCGTACACCTGCGCGGGGTTGGGCACCACGTAGTACCCGACCGCGTCGACCGAGGGGTCGTCGGCGGGGGAGCGGTAGACCCGGGTCGCGTAGGCGAGGCCGGTGTCGAGGGTCTCCTCGTGCGGGGCCTCGGCGCCGATCCCGGCCAGCCAGTCGGCCGCCCGGGTGGAACGGCCGGAGGCGTCCACGACCAGGTCGGCCTCCAGGGGGCGCGGCTCCTTGGGCGCGCCCGCGCCGCGCTCGCGCAGCAGCACCCCGCGCACCCGGGAGGCGTCGCCGAGCAGTCCCACCGCCTCGTGGCCCTCGACGCGCTCGATCCGCGGATCGGCGAACACGCGCTTGCGCACCAGCCATTCGAGCTGGTCGCGCGGGCCGGTGTAGAAGTACGCGGTGGCCGGCGTGCGGGCGAACCACTTGCCGCTCTGCCACTGGACCATGTCCTGCGGAACGCCGACCTTGGGCGCGCCGAGCGCGTGCAGCTCGTCCATGAAGCCCGGCAGCAGGTCGTCGAGCGCCCGCTGCCCGCCCTCGATCAGTACGTGGAGGTGCCGGCCCTGCGGGACGCCGGGGCGCGCGTCCGCCTCCTCCGGGTAGCGGTCACGCTCGACGACCGTGACCCGCTCGGCGTGCTCGCTCAGCACCCGCGCGGCCAGCAGACCCGCGAGGCTCCCCCCGATGACCACCGCATGACGTGTCCTGCGGGGCCCCAACTCGTCGGCCATCCTCGCCCTTTCGCGTGGCGGACCCACCCCCGTGGATCCTCGTGGTCTAGGACTGACCAGTATCCACGGCCGCGCGGGGCGCGTCGCGGGTGCCGAGACGCAGGTGCTCGATGTGGTAGACGGCCTCGTCGAGGAGTTGGGCGACGTGGTTGTCGTAGAGGCTGTACTCGATCCGGCGCCCCTGGCGGACTCCGGTGACCAGGCCGAGCGCGCGCAGCAGCCGGAGCTGGTGGGAGACGGCGGACTGCTCCATCTCCACGGCGGCGGCGAGCTCGGTCACGCCGCAGGGGCCCTGACGGAGCTTCGTGAGGATCATCAGGCGGGACGGGGTGGCCAGGGCCTGGAGAGTCTCGGCGATGGTGGCCGCGGACTCCGCGTCGAGATGCGTCGCCGCGGTCGTGCGGCCTGTCGCCCGGCCTGTCGCTCCGTGTCCCATGTGCTCATCGTAGCGGCGACTTCCGGTCAACGGATGAAGATCTCTTCATATGTTCCGCTATGGTGGTGGGGCCGGCGCGGCTCCGCATGCCCGCGCCCTCCCTCCCCGGTATCCCGAAAGGCTGTGCCCATGGCTTCCCCGGCACTCCACACCCCCGCGGCACCCCCGCTGCCGGCCCCGCCGCCCCCCGCGCGCCGGGCCCGCGTCACCGACCTGCCCGAGGTCCGCTGGGCCGCGCTGTCCGCCCTCGCCTTCCTCTGCGCCTTTCCGCTCGACCTGGCCGGAGCGCCCAGTTGGGCGTGGGGACCGCTCTACGCGGTGTGTTACGCCGCGGGCGGCTGGGAGCCCGGACTCGCCGGGCTCCGGGCGCTGCGCGAGCGGACCCTCGACGTGGACCTGCTGATGGTCGTGGCAGCCCTCGGCGCCGCCGCCATCGGGCAGTTCCTCGACGGCGGCCTGCTCATCGTCATCTTCGCCGTCTCGGGCGCCCTCGAAGCACTCGCCACCCGCCGCACCGCCGACTCCGTCCGCGGCCTGCTCGACCTCGCCCCCGCGACGGCCGTCCGCCTCACCTCGGCCGGCGAGGAGACCGTGGCCGCCGCCTCCCTCGCGGTCGGCGACACCGTCCTCGTACGGCCCGGGGAGCGGCTGCCCGCGGACGGCACCGTCCTCGCCGGCACGAGCGACGTCGACCAGGCCACCATCACCGGCGAACCCCTGCCCGCGCCCAAGGCTCCCGGCGACGAGGTCTGGGCCGGCACCCTCAACGGCGCCGGCGCGCTGCGCGTACGCGTCGACAAGGAGGCCGGCGCGACCGTCCTGGCCCGGATCGTCGCCCTCGTCGAGGAGGCGAGCGCCACCAAGGCGCCCACCCAGCTCTTCATCGAGAAGGTCGAACAGCGCTATTCCGTCGGCGTGGTGGTCGCCACCCTCGCCCTGTTCGCCGTCCCGCTCGCGTTCGGCGCGGACTTCACCGAGACCCTGCTGCGGGCCATGACCTTCATGATCGTGGCCTCGCCCTGCGCGGTCGTCCTCGCCACCATGCCGCCGCTGCTGTCCGCCATCGCCACCGCCGGACGCCACGGCGTGCTTGTGAAGTCCGCCGTCGTCATGGAACGGCTCGGCACCGTCGACCGCGTCGCCCTCGACAAGACCGGCACCCTCACCGAGGGCACGCCGCGCGTCACCGCCGTGCACGGCGACCCCGAAGCCCTCGCGCTCGCCGCCGCGGCGGAGCTCCCGAGCGAACACCCGCTCGCCCGCGCCGTCGTGGCGGAGGCCCGCGCCCGCGGCCTCGCCGTCCCCGAGGCCACCGACTTCTCCTCGGTGCCGGGCACGGGCGTCCGGGCCCGGGTCCAGGGCCGGGAGGTGACGGTCCGCCGGGCGGCCGGCGAGCACACGGACACCGCCGTCGAGGTCCTCGTCGACGGGGACCGGGCCGCCGTCCTGGAGTTCTCCGACCGGCTGCGCGACGGCGCCCCCGAGGCCGTCGCCGCCCTCACCCGCCTGACCGGCACCGGCCCCACCCTCCTGACCGGGGACAACGCGGGCGCGGCCGCCCGCGTCGCGGAGGAGGCCGGCATCACCGACGTACGGTCGGACCTCCTCCCGCAGGACAAGGCGAACGCCGTACGGGAGTGGGAGGCGGCCGGCGGCCGCGTCCTGATGGTCGGCGACGGCGTCAACGACGCGCCCGCCCTGGCCGCCGCGCACACGGGCGTGGCCATGGGCCGGGCGGGCTCCGACCTCGCCCTGGAGACCGCGGACGCGGTCGTCGTCCGCGACGAACTCACCGCCCTCCCCGCCGTCATCGCCCTCTCCCGCCGCGCCCGCCGCCTGGTCGTCCAGAACCTGGTGATCGCCGGCGTCTGCATCGGCGCCCTCGTCATCTGGGACCTCCTCGGCCACCTCCCCCTCCCCCTGGGCGTCGCCGGCCACGAGGGCTCGACCGTCCTGGTCGGCCTGAACGGCCTGCGTCTGCTGCGGGACGCGGCGTGGCGCAGGGCGGCAGCCGCGTAGCGCTACGGGTACCGGGCGGGCGGTCCGGTCCTCTCCGCGCCGGACCGCCCAGGCGCCGGCGCGGAGACCGGCGCTCAGGCCGGGGCGGGCGCGTGGGGGTGCTGGTGCCCGGGGGTGCCCTCGGAGCCGGACGCGTGCTCGTGCTCGGCGCCGACCTCGGGGCGGTGCCAGGAGCCGGAAGCGTGCTCGTGTGCGCAGGTGTCGTCGAGGCCGTGGACGGCCCACGCGGGGAACGGGTCCTGCCACGGGCCCGTCTCCCCGTCGGCCACGAGGCAGCGGTCGAGCGCGGCGCGCAGGGCGTCGGGGCGCAGGCCCGTGCCGATGAACACCAGCTCCTGGGCGTGGCCGGGCCCCTGGTCATGTGCGTCGCGCACTCCCGAGGGCTCGAAGCGGGCCACGGCGCCGGCCTGGGACCACAGGCCCGTCACCGCGTCGCGTCCGGCGAGCCGGAAGAAGCCCTTGGAGCGCAGGATCCGGCCGTGGGCGCCGCCGTCCATCTCCTCGGTGACGAACCGCCACAGCCGCCCGGGATGGAAGGCGCGCGGCGCGCGGTAGACGAGCGAGGAGATGCCGTACTCCTCGGTCTCGGGCACGTGGTCGCCGTTGAGCTCCTTGACCCAGCCGGGCGCCTGCTGTGCCCGGTCCAGGTCGAAGAGCCCGGTGCCGAGCACCTCGGCGGGCCGCAGCCGGCCGTGGGTGGCGTCCACGATCCGGGCGGCGGGGTTGAGCCGCGCCAGCACGGCCCGCAGTCGCGCCGCCTCCGCCTCGTCGACGAGGTCCAGCTTGTTGAGCACGAGCACGTCGGCGAACTCGATCTGGTCCACGAGCAGATCGCTCACGGTCCGCTCGTCGTCCTCGTACGGGGCGAGGCCGCGCTCGGCGAGGCCGTCGCCGCCGTCGAATTCCGGCAGCAGGTTCGCCGCGTCGACGACGGTCACCATGGTGTCGAGCCGGGCGAGGTCGCCCAGGGTGGCGCCGTCGTCGCGCGGGGACGCGAAGGTCGCGGCCACCGGCATCGGTTCGGAGATGCCGCTGGACTCGATGAGGAGGTGGTCGAAGCGCCCCTCGCGGGCGAGCCGGTCGACCTCCTCCAGGAGGTCGTCGCGCAAGGTGCAGCAGATGCAGCCGTTGGTCATCTCGACCAGGCGCTCCTCGGTGCGCGAGAGCTCCGCGGCCCCGCCGCGCACCAGAGCCGCGTCGATGTTGATCTCGCTCATGTCGTTGACGATCACGGCGACGCGCAGTCCGTCCCGGTTGGCCAGGACGTGGTTGAGCAGAGTGGTCTTACCGGCCCCGAGGAAGCCGGACAGGACGGTGACCGGCAGCCTCGGGTCCGGAGTCGGCGTCGCCGTGTCCGTCACGGCCGTCAGCCCTCGGGGCGCAGCAGGCCGCGCTCGTACGCCTTGGCCAGGCGCTGCGGGACGCGGTACACGACGCCGTCGACCGTGATCGGGACGAGCTGGGGCGTGGTCGCCTTCCACTGGGCGCGGCGGTGGCGGGTGTTGGAGCGGGACATCTTCCGCTTGGGTACGGCCATGGGAAACGGACCTCCATCGTCGGGACGTGGCGGCCACGTTACATGAAAACGATTCCCATTAACAAAAGTCCGGAAGTGGGCGGACGGGATCAGTCCTCCTCCGCCGTGCCGAGCTCGTCCAGCGCCGCCGTCAGCCACTGCACCCAGAACCGTTCCAGGTCGATCCCGCCGCGCAGCACCAGGTGCCGCAGCCGGTCCGGCTCCGCCGTGCGGCGCTCCGGCGGGAAGTCCCGCTCCTCGATCTCCAGGTATTCCTGCAACTGCCGCCGGTGCAGCCCGAGATGACGCTCCAGCTCGGCGCGCAGGCCCCGGCCGCCGACCACGGCCGCCGCGCGCATCCGCAGCAGCAGTGCCGAGCGCAGCGGCTTGGGATCCTCGGCGGTGTCCACCCAGGCCGCCAGCTCGGCGCGGCCGGCCGGGAGCACCTCGTACTCCTTCTTCTGCCCGCGCGCGGGGACGGGCGCGGGCAGGGCGCGGATGTACCCCGCCTGCTCCAGCTTCCCGAGCTCGCGGTAGATCTGCTGGTGCGTGGACGACCAGAAGTAGCCGATCGACCGGTCGAACCGGCGGGTCAGTTCGAGGCCGGAGGACGGCTTCTCGAGCAGCGCCGTGAGGATCGCGTGCGGGAGGGACATGGACGCATCCTAGGTTCGGCCGGTCGGGGCGCTCATCGGGTCCGCCGGCTCACAGGGCGGCGGCCAGCCGCGTGCCCTGGTCGATGGCCCGCTTGGCGTCCAGCTCGGCGGCCACGTCCGCGCCGCCGATCAGGTGCGCCGTGCGGCCCGCGGCGATCAGCTCCTCGTACAGACCGCGGCGCGGCTCCTGGCCCGTGCACAGCACCACGGTGTCGACCGGGAGCACCTGCGGCTCGCCGTCGACGGTGAGGTGCAGGCCCTCGTCGTCGATGCGGTCGTACGACGCTCCCGCGACCATGGTGACGCCCCGGTGCTTCAGCTCGGTGCGGTGGATCCAGCCGGTGGTCTTGCCGAGGCCCGCGCCGACCTTGGTGGTCTTGCGCTGGAGCAGGTGGACCTGGCGCGGCGGACGGGGCCGCTCGGGAGCGCGCAGGCCGCCCCGGGAGGCGTAGGAGGTGTCGACGCCCCACTGCCGGAAGTACGTCTCCGGGTCCTGGCTCGCGCCCTCGCCGCCGTCCGTGAGGAACTCGGCCACGTCGAAGCCGATGCCGCCGGCGCCGAGGATCGCGACCCGCTCGCCGACCGGCACGCGGTCGCGCAGCACGTCCAGGTAGCCGACCACGCTCGGGTGGTCGACGCCCTCGATGCCGGGGGTGCGGGGGGTCACGCCGGTGGCGACGACGACCTCGTCGTAGCCGTCCAGGTCGGCCGCCGTGACCCAGGTGTTCAGGCGGAGCTCGACGCCGCGCTCGGCGAGCTGGACCCGGAAGTAGCGCAGGGTCTCGTCGAACTCCTCCTTGCCCGGCACCTGCTTGGCGACGTTGAGCTGGCCGCCGATCTCGGCCGCGGCGTCGAACAGCGTCACCGCGTGGCCGCGTTCGGCCGCCGACACGGCGCAGGCGAGGCCGGCCGGGCCGGCGCCGACGACGGCGACGCGCTTGGCGCGGCGGGTGGGGGAGAGGACCAGTTCGGTCTCGTGGCAGGCCCGCGGGTTCACCAGGCAGGAGGTGATCTTGAGGCTGAAGGTGTGGTCCAGGCACGCCTGGTTGCAGCCGATGCAGGTGTTGATGGTCTCGGCGCGGTCGGCGGCGGCCTTCGCCACGAAGTCCGGGTCGGCGAGGAAGGGGCGGGCCATGGAGACCATGTCGGCGCGGCCCTCGGCGAGGAGCGCCTCGGCGACCTCGGGGGTGTTGATGCGGTTGCTGGTGACCAGCGGCACCGACACCGCGCCCATCAGCCGCTTCGTCACCCAGGTGTAGGCGCCGCGCGGCACGGAGGTGGCGATGGTGGGGATGCGGGCCTCGTGCCAGCCGATGCCCGTGTTGATGATCGTGGCCCCGGCCGCCTCGATCTCCTTGGCGAGGGCGACGACCTCCTCCAGGGTGGAGCCGCCCGGGACCAGGTCCAGCATGGAGAGCCGGTAGATCAGGATGAAGTCCTCGCCGACCCGCTCGCGGATCCGGCGGACGATCTCCAGCGGGAAGCGCACCCGGTTCTCGTACGAGCCGCCCCAGCGGTCGGTGCGCCGGTTGGTGGCGGAGGCGATGAACTCGTTGATCAGGTAGCCCTCGGAGCCCATCACCTCGACGCCGTCGTAGCCGGCCTCCTTGGCGAGCTCGGCGCAGCGGGCGTAGTCCTCGACCGTCTGCTCGACCTCGGCGTCGGTCAGCTCGTTCGGCGGGAAGGGGCTGATCGGCGCCTGGATCGGGCTCGGGGCGACCAGGGCGGGGTGGTAGGCGTAGCGGCCGAAGTGCAGGATCTGCATCGCGATCCGGCCGCCCTCGGCATGCACGGCGTCGGTGATCACACGGTGCTCGGCGACCTCCTCGGCGGTGGTCAGCTTGGCGCCGCCGTCCCAGGGGCGGCCCGCCTCGTTGGGCGAGATGCCGCCGGTGACGATCAGGCCGACCCCGCCGCGGGCGCGCTCCGCGTAGAAGGCGGCCATCCGCTCGAATCCGTGCTCGGCCTCCTCGAGGCCGACGTGCATGGATCCCATGAGCACCCGGTTGGGCAGGGTGGTGAACCCGAGGTCCAGCGGGCTGAGCAGATGCGGATACGGGGTGTTCGGGACCATCGGGTGCCTCCTCGCGCGGGGTCGTCACCGACTGTTGTAGGCGACGCGCCGAGGTTTGTGCAACAAGTTGCACAACGGGGGAGGGGTGATGTGCCCGACACCACAACGAGGGGCCGCCCGGTCCTCCCGGGGCGGCCCCTCGTCGCGGGGGAGCCGGCCTCACTCCTTGCGGTACGCGTACGCCTCCGAGGCCGCCGCCGTCACCGCGTCCAGATCGCCCCCGGCCGTCGCCGTCACCAGCGCCGCCACAGCGCCCTCCACGAACGGCGCGTCCACCAGGCGGGCGCCCTCCGGCAGCTCGTCGCCCTCCGCGAGCAGCGCCTTCACCGTCAGCACCGCGCTGCCCAGGTCCACCAGGAGCGCGACCCCGGCCCCCTCGTCCACGGCCTTCGCCGCCTCGGTGATCAGCTCGGCACTGGTGCCCAGACCGCCGTCCGGCGTCCCGCCGGCCGGCCGGACCGGCGCCGTGTCACCGCCGCCCGCCAGCCCCCGCGCCAGCTCGGCCACCGCCGCCGCCACCGCCGCGCTGTGCGACACCAGCACGATCCCCACCCGGGCCGTCATGCCGTCACCTCCGCGAGCGCCGCGAGCAGCAGCGCCGACGAGGTGGCGCCCGGATCCTGGTGCCCCACGGACCGCTCGCCGAGATAACTCGCCCGCCCCTTGCGCGCCCGCATCGGCACGGTCGCCAGCGCACCCGCCTCCGCGGCCTCCCGGGCCGCCGCGAACGAGGTGGCGAGCGCGTCCGCCGCGGGCACGAGCGCGTCCAGCATCGTCTTGTCGCCCGGCTGCGCCCCGCCGAGCTGCGCCACCGCCGCCACCCCGGCCGTCAGGGCCTCGGCGAGGGTGGCCCGCGAGACCCGCTCGGCATCACCCAGCGCCTTGCCGGTGCGGCGCAGCAGCGTCCCGTACAGCGGCCCGGACGCCCCGCCCACCGTGGAGACGAGCTGCCGCCCGGCGGTGGTGAGCACCGCCCCCGGTGTCGTCGGCGACTCCTTCTCCAGGACCGCCGTCACCGCCGCGAAACCGCGCTTCAGATTGGCCCCGTGGTCGGCGTCGCCGATCGCCGAGTCCAGCTCCGTCAGCCGGTCCGCCTCCCGCTCCACGGCCGAGGCCGCCGCCGTCATCCAGTCCCGGAAGACCTCGGCCCCGTACTCCGCTCCATGCTCCGACCCGTTCGTCTCCGCCGTCACTCCGGTCACTCTCCCCTCACGCCTTCCCGCTCACCCGTCCTCACCGCACCCATCCCCACCGCGCCCGTCCCCATCGCACCCATATCCACCGCACCCATGTCCCTCACCGGCCCCAGCGCAGCGCGGGCGTCCGCACCGGCGCGTCCCACAGCCGCAGCAGCTCCTCGTCCGCCTCGCACAGCGTCACCGAGCAGCCCGCCATGTCCAACGAGGTGACGTAGTTGCCGACGAGGGTCCGGGCGACCGACACCCCCCGCTCGCCCAGCACCCGCTGCACCTCCGCGTTGAACCCGTACAGTTCGAGCAGCGGGGTCGCCCCCATCCCGTTCACCAGGGCGAGCACCGGACCCCTCGGCCGCAGGTCGTCGAGGACCGCGTCCACGGCGACGTCCGCGATCTCCCCGGAGGTCATCATCGGGCGCCGCTCACGGCCCGGCTCCCCGTGGATCCCGATGCCCAGCTCCAGCTCGCCCGCCGGAAGATCGAAGGTGGGCGAACCCTTCGCGGGGGTCGTGCAGGCGCTCAGCGCCACCCCGAAGCTCCGCGAGCGCTCGTTCACCCGCCGCGCGATCGCCTCGACCCGCTCCAGCGGCGCGCCCTCCTCGGCCGCCGCGCCCGCGATCTTCTCCACGAACAGGGTGGCTCCGGTGCCGCGCCGCCCGGCCGTGTACAGGCTGTCGGTCACCGCCACGTCGTCGTCGACGAGCACCTTCGCGATCTGGATGCCCTCGTCCTCCGCCAGCTCGGCCGCCATCTCGAAGTTGAGGACGTCACCCGTGTAGTTCTTCACCACGAACAGCACACCGGCGCCGCTGTCCACCGCGGCCGCCGCGCGCACCATCTGGTCGGGCACCGGAGAGGTGAACACCTCGCCGGGACAGGCCGCGGCGAGCATGCCCGGACCGACGAACCCGGCGTGCAACGGCTCGTGCCCCGACCCGCCGCCCGACACCAGGGCCACCTGACCGGCCACCGGCGCGTCGCGCCGCAGCACGACCCGCTGCTCCACGTCCACCGTCAGCTCGGGATGCGCGGCGGCCATCCCGCGCAGCGCGTCCGCGACCACGGTCTCCGGAACATTGATCAACATGCGCATGAACACCTCCAGGTGAGGTTGTGCGGCGCGGCCGTCCCGGCCGGGCGCGGCCGCCCCAGCAGTATCCGTGGCGGACCGGTCGCCCGCCCAGACGGCCCCGATCACCGCGTGGCGCCGGACGGCCGGTGGCGGGATGCTGAAGGGAGAAGGGCCGCGCGGCGCTTCCGCGTGGCCGCGGGCACGAGGAGGCAGACCATGACACGACACCTGGAGTGGAAGGTCGGCGTGGACCTGGTCGAGGAGGACGGCAGGACCAAGGCGGAGGCGCGCCTGGACACCGGTACGTCGACCCTGACCGGTCACGGCAGCGCCCGGTGCAACCCGGCGGACGTGGACGTGCCGGTGATCGGTGACGAACTCGCCGCCGGCAGGGCCATGAAGGATCTGGCCGGACAACTGATGAGGGAGGCCAACCGGGAGATGGAGGCCGCCGGCGCCGACACCGTGCCGCGGCGCACCGGACCCGGGTACGGCTGGCCGGAGGCGGTCCAGTAGCCGACCGCCCGCCGACCCGCCCGTCGCCCCTCACCCGTCGGCCGCCCGTCGACCGACCCCACGACCCACCCCGTCGGCCCCGGGCCCGCCGGTGCCGCCCGCACCGGCGGGCCCGGGCCGTCCGCACGGGTCGGGCCCCCGGGCCGCTCGTTCGGCCCGTCCGGTCACACTCCGGCGCCGGGCCTGTCCTCGATGGCGGCGTCGCCGCCGCCGTCGCCCCGGTCCTCGGCTTCGTCCTCGTACACGAGCCGGTCGACGACCTCCACCACGCCGTCCACGTCCTCGCAGAGCCGGACGAAGATCGGCGCGAGGCGCCGGCGCGGCAGCGTGCCGCTCAGCGTCACCCGGCCCTCGGCCACGTCGATGTGCAGGGAGGCGGGGGAGAGGCCCAGGATGCGGGTGACGACGTCCTCCAGGATCTCCTCCTGGATGGCCCGGTCGCGGCGCAGGAAGAGCTGGAGAAGGTCGCTGCGGCTCAGGACGCCGATCAGCCGGCCGTCCGCGTCGACCACCGGCAGCCGCTTCACCCGGTGCCGCTCCATGAGCCGCGCCGCCTCCACGGCCGTCCAGGACGGGCGCGCGACGACCACCGGGCTCGACATCATGGCCTCGGCGGTGCTGGGGCCGTCCTTGTCGGTGTGCCGCCGCAGCAGGTCCGCCTCGGAGACGACGCCCACCGGCCGGTTGTCCTCGTCGACCACCGGAACGGCGGTGATGCCGTACTCGTCGAGCAGCCGGGCGATCTCCTTGAACGGAGTGCCCGGCTGCACCGCGACCGCGGTCGGTGTCATGAGGTCGGCGACACTGCGGTGCCTCATCGTTGGTCCGTCCCTTCTCGGCTCCTTTGTCCATGATCTCTCACGGAGGCCGGCCGAAGAGCCGAGGGGCGGGACCCGAGGCCGGGGGCAGGACGGAAAGACGTCGGCGCAGGGCGTCCGGACCCTGTTCCCCCCGCGCCTCTCACTCCCCGGGAGGCGCCCGTGCGGTACGGGGTCGGGGGCCGCCGTGTCGGAGGCGGCCGGCCGCGCCCGGGGACGGCCGTCGGGCCGCACCGGAAAGGGCGGTCGGCTCCCGTACGGCGTACCGGCGGGCGCACGCGCCGCGCGCGGCCCGGTACGGGGCCGGCCGGGCAGGCTCGGCGGGAGGAACGTGCCGCAGGCGGCCGCGCCGCGCGCCTCCACCGCGCGCTTCACCCCGCCGCCCGACAATGCGGCGCCCGCGAGGCCGGTTCGCACCGGGCGACGGCCGCGTCCCGGCCGCGTCCTCGGCCGTGTCCCCGGGCGCGCCGGAGTCCGATCCGCCCGGCGCGTCGCCGGACCCGCTTCCGGGGTACAGCAGCACATGGGACCGGCCGGTCTCCGGTGAGGCCCGCGTGCTCGGGTGCCCGGTCGCCCGCCCGGGGCCCCGCGCCCCCCGTCGTCGGCCGGGCCGGTGTCGCCGGCGATCGGGCTGCCCGCCCCGTGCCGCACGCCGGGCTCCCCGGCGCCGACGGGGTGCGCGCGTCACTCCAGGTCGAGGACCTCCCGCAGCGCGGCGACCGCGTGGTCGCGGTGTTCGTCGAGCCAGCGCACGGCGGCGGCCTCGTCGGACTGGGTGACGGCCGAGATGACCGCCCGGTGCTCGCGGACGGCTGCCTGACGGTGCGGGTCCTGGGCGTAGTACAGCGCGCGGTACGCGTCGGTGGCGTCCCACAGCGTGGTGATCAGACGCACCAGGCGCGGCATGCCCGAAGCCTCCACGAGGGCGAAGTGGAAGCGGCGGTTGGCCTCGGCCATCGCCGTCACGTCCCCCGTGGCGGCGGCCCGCTCCACGTCCGCCTGGCTGCGCTCCAGCGAGCGGATCAGGCCGTCCGGCATCCGGCGCAGGGCCGCGCGGACCGCCTCCGTCTCCAGGAGCCGGCGGATCCGGTAGATCTCCTCCAGGTCGGCCAGGGACAACTCGGCGACGAAATAGCCCCGGTGGACGTGGTGCACCACCAGGCCCTCCGCCTCCAGCGCCTTCAGCGCCTCGCGCAGCGGCACCCGGCTGACGTCGAGGCGGGCCGCCAGGGTGTCCTGCCGGATCGGGTCGCCCGGCCGCAACTCCCCGGTGGTGATGGCGCGTCGCAGTTCCTCCAGGACGAACTGCTGGGCCGTCCCCGGCCGCCGCCTCTCCACCGTGCTGGTCATGGCTGTGCCCCTTCCCTCGACTGCTTGGCGTTCATCTTCCTACGCGCCGGTGACGGGCGGTCGCGGCCTGTGGACAACCCCGGTGGACAGCCCCAGCTCGGCCAGCACCTCGTCGGTGTGCTCGCCCAGGCGCGGCGGCGCGGAGCGGTAGGCGGCCGGGGTCGCGCCGAACGCGATCGGATGGGCGACCTGACCCGGTCCGGCGGCCTCGGCCGGGACGCGGGGGTTCAGGCCCAGTCGGTCGGCGAGCGCGAAGGCGCCGGCGAGGTCGTTGATGGGGCCGCAGGGCACCCCGGCCGCGGTGAGCTCCTCGAACCAGGCGTCGGCGGTGCGCCCGGCGAGCGGCCCGGCGAGCGCCGCGACCAGCTCGTCCCGGTGGGCCACCCGGGCGCTGTTGGTGGCGAACCGGGGGTCCTCGGCGAGCCCCGGACGGCCGATCCGCGCGCACAGGGTGCGGAACTGACGGTCGTTGCCGACGGCGAGCACGAGGGGGCGGTCGCTCGCCTCGAACACCTCGTACGGGGAGATGCTGGGGTGCCGGTTGCCCAGGGCGCGCGGGACGACCCCCGCGGCGAGGTGGGCGGCGGCCTGGTTGGTCAGCGCGGAGAGCAGCGAGCCGAGGAGCGACACCTCCAGGCGCTGGCCCTCGCCGGTGCGTTCGCGGTGGCGCAGCGCGGCGAGCACGCCCATGCCCGCGTGGAGGCCGGTGATGACGTCGACCAGGGCGACGCCCGCCTTGGTGCCCGGTCCCTCCGGCTCGCCGGTGACGCTCATCAGGCCGCCCATCGCCTGCACGAGCAGGTCGTAACCCGGCAGGGCGGCGCCCTCGGCCGAGCCGAACCCGGTCACGGAGCAGTAGACGAGGCCCGGATTGCCGGCCCGGACCTGCTCGTATCCGAGGCCGAGCCGGTCCATGGTGCCGGGGCGGAAGTTCTCCACGAGCACGTCGGCGCGGTCCACGATCGCCCGCGCCGTCGCCAGGTCGGCCGGGTCGGTCAGATCGAGCGCCACGGAACGCTTGTTGCGGTTCACGCCGAGGAAGTAGGTGGCCTGCCCGTCGGCGAACGGCGGACCCCAGGCGCGGGTGTCGTCGCCGGAGCCGGGGCGTTCGATCTTCACGACCTCGGCGCCCAGGTCCGCGAGGAGCATCGTCATGTACGGGCCGGCCAGCACCCGGCCGAAGTCCGCGACGACGATCCCGGACAGGGCGCCCGCCGTGGCCGCCTCCGGCTGCTGCGCGTCCATGCCGCTCTCCTTTGATCGGATCCAAGCGGACCGTACGCACCGGAGATCGGATATTCAATACTGGATCCAATATCCAATCTGGGGCTACGCTTCGGCACGCCGCGTTGCCCCAGTCGCCAGGAGGCCGTTCGTGAAGTCGTCGCCGCAGCCGTCGCGTTCGTCGCAGTCCGCGCCCGTCCACCCCCTCGATCTGCTCGCGATCGACGGACTGCTCACCGACGAGGAGCGGGAGATCCGCCGTACCGTCCGGGCCCTCGCCGACCGTGAACTGCGCCCGCACGTCGCCGAGTGGTTCGAGCGCGGTGAGATCCCCGCCCGCGAACTCGCCCGCACGCTCGGCGGACTCGGCGTCCTCGGCATGCACCTGGAGGGCTACGGCTGCGCGGGCACCAACGCCGTGGCGTACGGCCTCGCCTGCATGGAGCTGGAGGCCGTCGACTCCGGCCTGCGCTCCCTCGTCTCCGTGCAGGGCTCGCTCGCCATGTACGCGATCTGGAAGTACGGCTCCGAGGAGCAGAAGCGGCAGTGGCTGCCCGGCATGGCGGCCGGCGAGTACATCGGCTGCTTCGGCCTGACCGAGCCCGACGCCGGCTCCGACCCGGGCGCCATGCGTACGAACGCCAAGCGCGACGGCTCCGACTGGGTGCTCAACGGCACGAAGATGTGGATCACCAACGGCTCCGTCGCCGATGTGGCCGTCGTCTGGGCCCGCACCGAGGACGGCGTCCGCGGCTTCGTCGTCCCGGCCGGAACCCCCGGCTTCAGCGCACCGGAGATCAAGCAGAAGCTCTCCCTGCGCGCCAGCGTCACCAGCGAACTGGTCCTGGAGGACGTGCGGCTGCCCGCCGACGCCATGCTCCCCGAGGCGCGCGGCCTGTCCGGCCCGCTCGGCTGCCTCAACGAGGCCCGCTTCGGCATCGTCTTCGGCGCCCTCGGCGCCGCCCGCGACTGCCTGGAGACGGCGATCTCCTACGCCGCCGACCGAACGGTCTTCACCCGGCCGCTCTCCTCCTACCAGTTGACGCAGCAGAAGCTCGCCGACATGTCGCTGGAGCTCGGCAAGGGCATGCTGCTCGCCCTCCACCTCGGCCGCCTCAAGGACGCCGGCACGCTGACCCCCGAGCAGATCAGCGTGGGCAAGCTCAACAACGTCCGCGAGGCCATCGCCGTCGCCCGCGAGTGCCGCACCATCCTCGGCGCGAACGGCATCACCCTGGAATACCCGGTGATGCGCCACGCCAACAACCTGGAGTCGGTCCTCACCTACGAGGGCACCAGCGAGGTGCACTCCCTGGTCATCGGCAAGGCGCTCACCGGCGAGCAGGCATTCCGCTGACCCGCCTCGGGTGACGGCCGTCCCACGAACGGCCGTCCCACGAACGGCCGTCGCACGACCGGCCGCCGACCGCAGGGCCGGCGGCCGGCCGCCGTACGGTCCTCACCCGGCCGTCACCCGGTCCACGAAGGCGTTCAGGTTGCCCATCATCCGGTCGATCTGCTCGTCCAGACTCAGCGACTCCTGGTGACGCGGCCCGCGCAGCTTGGGCTGCCGCTTGCCGCGGACGTACAGCGGGCAGGCGAGGTCGGCGCACACGTACGTGCCGACCGTGTTGCCCTCACGGCCGCGGGCGCCGGCCAGCGGCGCCGCCAGCAGGGTCACGCCCGAGGAGGCGTGGGAGGTCAGGCAGATCTGGCACATGCTGGACTTCACGGCGCTGGTCCGGCCGACGGCCGGCACCCGCAGGGTGATGCCCACCGGGCCCTGCGCGCGCGGGACGACGAGATGGGCGCGCAACGGGGCGCCCGGGTCGACCCAGCCCAGGAAGTCCAGGTCCTCCCAGGGCAGCTCGGCGAAGTCGAGCGGCAGCTTCATACGGGACGCGTCGCCCTTCGAGCAGTTGACGAAGGACGCGCGGATCTGTTTGTCGGTCAATGGTTCCACTGTTCCGACCGTACACAGCACCGTTGCCCGGGGCATCCGATTATCGGTGCGCGGCGTCCCGGCGGACCGTGAACGTGGCCCCCGGGCCCGGCCTCACGCCACCCAGTCCGGCAGACCCGGATCGGCGATCCGCGCGGGAGCCCCGTCCAGGGCCGCCGCGAGCCGCTCGGCCGCCGTCTCGTACGCCTCGGCCGGCAGGGTGTACGGGATGCGCAGCCGGTGCTCGTGCGTGCCCGGGTCCACCCCGAACCGGGCGCCGCCCTCCACCCGCACACCGTGCCGCAGGGCGTGCGCCGCGAGCTGGGAGGCGACCGGCCGGCCCAGGTCGATCCACAGGCACAGCCCGCCCGGCGGCAGCGTCCAGTGCCACTCCGGCACGTGCCGGGCGAGCGCCGTCACCAGGGCCTCGCGCCGCCGCCGCAGCTCGGCCGCCCGCCCCGGCAGCAGCGGGTCGATCCGGTCCGTGAGCGCGACGGCGACGAGCTGGTCGAGGACCGAACCGGCCAGGTCATGAGTGACCCGGATCCGGGCCAGCTCGGTCACCACCCGCGAGGACGCCCGCACCCAGCCCACCCGAAGCCCGCCCCAGCAGCTCTTGCTGAGCGAGCCGACGCTGATGATCTGCTCCCCGGTGGCCGGACCGGCCGAGGCCGCGAAGGGCCGCGGCGCCGGCACGTCCAGGGCGATGTCGGCCAGGGTCTCGTCCACCACCAGCCAGGTCCCGGTGGCCCGCGCCGCCAGGGCCACCTCCCGCCGCTGCTCGTCGGGCATCAGACGGCCGGTCGGGTTGTGGAAGTCGGGGATGAGGTAGGCGAGCCGCGGCGCGGTCTGCCGCAGCGCCGCGTCGACGAGCCCGCTGTCCCAGCCGCTCTCGGTCACCGGCACGGGCGTGATCCGCAGCCGCCGGCCGCGCATGGCGTCCAGCGCGTTGGCGTACGAGGGGTTCTCGGCGAGCACCCGGTCCCCGGGCCCGCCGAGCAGCGCGAGCGCCAGCGACAGGGCCTGCTGGGCGCCGGTGGTGACGAGGATCTGCTCGGGCCGGGTCGGCAGGCCGCGGGCCGTGTACCGGTCGGCGACGGCGGCCCGCAGTGCGGGGAGCCCGTACGGGTGGTAGCCCTGCGTCGCCGCGTAACGGGGCAGCTCGGCGGCGGCCTCGGCCAGCGCCTGCGCCAGCACGTCGGCCGGCGCCTCGGGCGCGGCGAACGCCAGGTCGATGACCGACTCGGAGTCGCCCTGGAGGGCGGCGGGACCGATCGGCGTCTGGCCCTCGGGCAGCGCCGTCCACGTACCGGCGCCCTGCCGGCTGTGCGCGTAGCCGCTCTCCCGCAGCAGGTCGTAGGCGGCGGTGACGGTCGTCCGGCTCACCCCGAGCGCCACGGCCAGCTCCCGCTCGGCGGGCAGCCGCATCCGGAGTGCGACCCGCCCGTCGAGCAGTGCCTGCCGCACCGCCCGGGCCAGCTCCCGGTAGCCGAAGCGGCCCTCGGCCGGCGGCGTCAGGAGCGCCGCGAGCTGCCGGCCGCTCACCATGCGGTCCGACACGGAGACCACGGTACGGACCACGCGACCCTCTGCCATGCCAATCACTCCTCATTGGCTGTGCTGTCCAGGCCAATAAGGCTACAGACTCCCCTCATTGGCCTGGTGTCGAACCAGGCGGACCGGGAGAGGAGCACAGAACATGTCCGGACACATCACGGATCGGGACGAAAGGATGTGGCAGCGGCGCACCGAAGAGAGGATCGCCGCACCCGTGGATATCGGATATTGGATCCACATGCTGCGGTCGCTTCGGCGTCCCCGCCCACGCCATGGAGCCCCGCCGGGGGCCCGCGCTCCGCGCTCTCAGATCAGCGGCTGACCGGGCGAACCCGGAACCGACGGCCCGTCCGACTCCGACGACCCGCTCGACGTCAGACCCGAGGCCGGCTGCGACTCAGGACCCGGTCCCGACGTCTCCGTCGTCGGCGCCGACGCGGACCCCGGGTCCGAATCGGCGGGGGTGGAAGGCGAGTCGGGCGGCGCCGGGGTGGTCGGCGAGTCCGGCGGGGAGGGACACGGCGGGGGCGTGACACCGTCGACGGGCGCCGGCGGCTCCCCGCCCGTGACCGACACGCACGGCACCGGTGCCTTCGGCGAGACGGGTGAGTCGGGCGAGGCCGGCGAACTCGGCGAGGTCGGCGGCGAGCTCGGGGGAGAGGTCGACGGCGAGGGGGACGGGGGCGGCGGGGGAGTGGTGTGCTTGTCCCCGTGCCCCGTGTCGCCCGACTCGCGGGCGACCCAGCGGTCCGTGCGCGGGTCGTGGATCACGAAGACCTTGATGACCGTCACGGACGGCTGCACGACCACGACATTGCCGGTCCGGTAGCCGGGCCACGCCGCGCCGACCTGCTTCGGCTCCTTCTGGGCGATCGGCGGCGTCAGCGGGTTGCCGCACGCGCAGCGCACCCGCGGCACGCCGTGGTCGTCGACCATGACCGCCGTACCGGCCTGGAGCACCGCCTGGTACGGCACGGGCGAGCCGCCCCGGAAACCGTGGTTGGTGACCCGGGTGTCCAGCCGTAGCTGAAGAGGCGTCAGGGAGCGCAGGTAGCCGGGGACTTCGGTCGCCTTGAGGCCGATCACCGAGGCGAAGGCCGCGTTCTTGGCGGGCTCGTCGGCGAGGAAGCGGATCTGCTGCTCGACGTCACAGCTCGCGATCCGGTGCGTGCCGCCGTACAGCCCGGGCGTCGCACCCGACACGCCGCGCCGGGCGTTGGCGTCCGCGCCGGAGGCGCTGGGCAGCGCGGGCGGCGCGGGGGACGCGCCTTCCGCGCGGGCCGTGGAGCGGGTGAAGGGATCGGGGCCGCTCGCCGAGGTGTTCTGCAGGAAGACCTCGCCGCCTCCCGCGCCGGCCTGGTCACCGGCCCCGCCACCGCCCCGCTGGGTCAGGACCACGACGAGCGCGACGGCCGCCACCACGATGGCGGTCAGCGAGGCCACCTTGGGGACGGAGCGCCACCAGGGACCCCCGCCGGCACCGCCGGACGGGCCGCCTCCCCGGCCGTCACCCCCGCCCCCGCCACCGCCACCGCCACCGCCCCCGCCCTCGCCGGGGCCGCCGGGGCCGCCGGGGCCGCCCCGGTCGCTGCGCGTACTGCCGTGCGGTGGGCCGGGCGGGGGTGGGGGGCCGACCTGGCCGGGACGCGAACCGGGCCCCGAGAGGGGACCCGAGGGCGGGCCGGTGGGAGGTACCGAGGGCCGGTCGGACGGCGGGTGGGAAGTCACGTTTTTCCCTTTCTTCCGTTCCGCGCCCATTGTGTGCTCCGACTCGGTGTCGCCCGCAAGCGGACCGCACCCACCGGTACTAGCGTGGGCAGAGTGAGCAATCGGCTCCCCACCCCACCCGGCCGCACCGCCCCCACCGGCGCCTCCGGCCGGCTCGCCCGCCACCTCGCGGCGGCCCTCGCCGCCGTCGTCGCGGGCTTCCTCGCGATGGGCGTCACCGCCGCCCTCGGCCTCTGGGCCGCGGGCGCGACCGACCTCCCGGGCGGCGCCGGCGCCTTCGTCGCCGTCCTCGCCGCCGTCGTCGTCATGGCCACGGGCGGCCGGATCGGGCTCTCCGGCGAGGCCGGAGCACTGGCCGGCACCCAGGCCCAACTGACCGCCATGCCGCTCACCGTCACCCTGGTGGGCGCACTCGTCACCGGAAGCGTGTTCCTGCTCCCCCTGCGGCACCACGCCGTCGCCCGCGCGGGTGACCTGCTCACCCTCGCCGTGCCGACCGTCGTCCTCTGGCTGGCCGCGCTCGGCGGCCTCTCCGCCCTCGCCCGCCACGACTTCCCGATCACCCTCGGCGGCGGCACCACCACCGAGGAGACCGGCGACCTCGGCGACCTCTTCAAGGACCTCCTCGACGCCACGAACCCCAGCGTCGGCTTCCGCACCGACGTCGGCCCCACGCTCTTCTACGGCCTGCTGTGGATCCTCGGCGTCCTCGTCGTCGCCCTGCTCGTCTCCCGGCGCACCCCGCTGCCGCCCCGCCTCGTCCGCCACCACCAGGCCGTCCGGCCCGCCGCCTCCGCGATGCTGCTCCTGCTCCTCGCGTACGTGGCCGTCGGTCTCGTCATCGGCCTGGTCGTCGCCGCCACCAAGGGGCACGCGGCCGAGACCCTCGCGGTGCTGCTGCTCGGCCTGCCCAACGTGAGCTGGCTCGCCCTCGGCGTCGGCATCGGCGGCTCCTGGGAGGGCCGGGCCGAAGGCCCGTTCGGCCTCCCCATGCCCCAGATCCTCGACGGCGTGCTGCGCGGCGGCGACGGAGGCCGACAACTGTCGACCGTCGACCTGTCCACCCTCGCCGCCCAGGACGGGCGCGCCTGGTGGCTGCTCCCGGTCGCCGCCGTGCTCACGCTCGCCGCCGGCTTCGTCATGGCCGCCCGCTCACCCGCCCGCGTCCCGCTCTGGCGGCACGCCCTCCACCTCGGCCTCGCCTTCGCCGCCACCCTGCTGGTCGTCATCCCCCTCACCTTCGTCGAGGCCCGCTTCGGCCTGTCGATCCTCGGCATCGGCGACCTGGAGGCGCTCGGCGCGGAGGTGCTCCTGATCCCCCACGTCTGGAAGACGGTCGGCCTCGGCCTGCTGTGGGGTCTGGTGGCCGGATTCCTCGGCGGCCTCCTCGCCACCCGCGTCCACCGACGGGGCGAGGTGGAGACGACGGAACGGCCCGGAGGCACGGACCGACAGGGCACGGCCTGACCGTGTACGGGCCGGCAGGGCCCGGACCGACAGGGCACCGCCCGCGGCCGCCGACCCGGCCCGCCTGACCAGGCCCGGACCTACAGGGCACCGCCTGACCGGGCACGGGCCGACAGGGCCCTGAACTGGACCGAACCGTGCCCGCCCGTGCGGCTCCCGTGCCCCTCAGAGGCGCACCGCCCGTCCGTCAGGCCATCCCCCGGAACACCGGCCGCGCCCACGACGGCGGCTCGGGCGGCGGGCCGGTCGGCCACCGGCCGCTGTCGCCCGGCGCCTCCGCCGCCCGCGCGCCCCGCACCCCCCGCTCCAGGGCCGCCCGCAGCTCCGCGACGAACTCCAGACACGTCCCGTAGCGCTCCTCCGGCACCTTCGCCAGGGCCTTCGCCAGCACCGCGTCCGCCGCCTCCGGCAGCCCCGCCCGCTCTTCGGACAGCGGGGGCGGCGGATCGTACTGATGCGCCCACAGCAGCGCCATGTCGTCGTCCCTGCGGAACGGCGGCACTCCGGCCAGCGTCTCGAAGACCACACAGCCGAGGCTGTAGACGTCGCACCGGCCGTCCACCGGCTTGCCGGAGATCTGCTCCGGTGCCACGTAGTCCAGGGTCCCCACGAACTGTCCCACCGACGTGAACCCGGTCAGCGACAGCGACTTCTTCGTCAGACCGAAGTCCGTGAGGTACACGTGCTCCGGGTGGTCCCGGTCGGTGCCCTCCGCCACCAGGATGTTGCCGGGCTTCACATCCCGGTGCACCAGGTCGTGCGCGTGCGCCGCGTCCAGCGCCGAGGCCACCTGTACGGCGATCCGCCCGGCCGTCACCGGCTCCAGCGGGCCCTCGCGGTCGAGCAGCGCCCGCAGGTCCTGACCCGGCACGTACCGCATCGCGATGTACAGCACGCCCTCCGTCTCGCCGGCCTCGAAGACCGGCACGATGTGCGGGTGGTCGATGGCCGCGGCCACCCTCGACTCGTGCGCGAAACGCCTGCGGAAGGTGTCGTTGCGGGCCAGTTCGGGAGCGAGCAGCTTCAACGCCACGACCCGGTCGAGCCGCAGGTCGCGGGCCCGGTAGACGACCGCCATGCCGCCCCGCCCGACCTCCTCCTCCACCAGGTACCCGGCGATCCGCCTCCCGAGCAGCCCCGAGTCCCGGCCGGCCGGAAGCCCGGGGTCCGTGCCGGGGTCCGTGCCGGGGACCTGCTGCCCGTCCGCCCCGGTCACCGGGCCTCACCCGCCCGGCGCATCAGCGCTCACCCGGCCCGTCCGTGCCCCACTCCACCACCTGGGTCTCCCCGGCGCCGTCCCGCGGCAGCCCGGACACCACCTGCGTGGGCTCGTGCGGGGCGTCGCCCGGCGGGGCGGCGGCCCCCGCCGAGGGGCGCAGGGAGGCGGCGTACGTGCTGAGGCCGGTGCCGTCGCAGTACACCCACCGCTCGTGCTCGGCGTCGTAGAGCCACACCGACTCGCCGTCGACGACCATCCCCACCCGCAGGCCACGGGTGCGCCGCCGGAACGTCTCGCCGTCCGCCCGCCCCGCAGCCAGCTCCTCCGCGGCCCGCCGGTAGCGGCCGAGCGCGTCCTCGACGCGGGCGATCAGCGGGCGCGGGTCGGCGGTGCGGGAGGAGGGCCGGCCGGCGGCCGGCGGATCGGTCGGCACGGAGACGAGCAGCCGGGCGTCGACCCACGCGGACCAGCCGTTGGAGCACAGCACCTGTCCCCAGTCGCCGACCCGCTCGGTCAACTGCACCGGGAGGAAGGGATCCAGTGGCTCCGTCGGCAGCGCCGGATCGGGCGCCTCCCACGCGGGCAGGCCCTCGCGCGGCACGACGTGCGTCGGCCGGAAGTCCGGCAGGTAGTCCGACACGTACGGGCTGGCCATCTCGGGTTCCTCCCTTCGGGCTCGGATTCCGGCTCTCCCTCCGCATCGCGAACGGTCCGCGTCGCGCTATCTCCGCATCACGACCGGCTCGTGCCGCCGCAGCAGCCGGGCCACGACGAGCCCGAGGACGACACACAGCGCCAGCAGCATCCCCATGTCGAAGAGCCAGGCGCCGACGGTGTGGTCCATCAGCGGGTCGGCGGTCTTCTCGCCCGGCACGGTCGCACTGATGTCGACGGTCGCGCCCATCGCCGCGAACGCCCACCGCGACGGCACCAGCCACGCGAGCTGCTCCAGGACGGGCGTACCGCTCACGTTGAGCAGCGCGCCGCAGAACACCACCTGGACGATCGCGAGGAGGACGAGCAGCGGCATCGTCACCTCCTCCTTGCGCACCAGGGCGGAGACGAACAGGCCGAGCATCATCGCCGTGAACGCCAGCAGGGTGACGGCGAGGGTCAGCTCCACGAGCGGGGGCATCAGCACGCCCTTGCCGCCGGGCGCGCCGAGCGGGACCCCGATCAGCGCGACCAGGGTGAGCACCACCGACTGCACGACCGTGATCAGGCCGAGGACGACCACCTTGGACATCAGATACGCCGAACGCGACAGGCCGACGGCTCTCTCACGGCGGTAGATGGTCCGCTCCTTGACCAGCTCGCGCACCGCGTTCGCCGCACCCGTCAGCACACCGCCGACACACAGGATCAGCAGCACGTTGAGCGTCGACTCGGGACCCAGCCGGCCCTCGGACAGGGCCCGCGCCATGGCGCCCATGACGAACGGCAGCGCGACCATGATGGCCAGGAAGGTCCGGTCGGCGGAGAGGGCCGCGGCGTAGCGCCGGACGAGGGTACGGAGCTGGGAACCCCAGCTCTGCGCCTTGGGCGGCGGGGCCGGCTCCGGCGGCGGCGCCCCCGGCCGGGCGGCGGGGCTCGGCCGTACGGACGCCTCCTCGATGTACCGGCGGTGGAAGCGCGAGGTCCGGTAGCCGCCCGCCCAGTCGCGGTCCCGGTCGTTCTCGAACGCCTCGAACGCCTCCGGCCACTGCGCGAAGCCGAAGAAGTCCAGCGCGTCGGCGGGCGGACCGTAGTACGCCACCCGCCCGCCCGGCGCGAGGACGAGGAGCCGGTCGCACACGTCGAGGCTGAGCACGCTGTGCGTGACGACGATGACCGTGCGTCCGTCGTCGGCGAGCCCGCGCAGCATGTGCATCACCGAGCGGTCCATGCCCGGGTCGAGTCCGGACGTCGGCTCGTCGAGGAAGAGCAGCGACGGCTTGGTCAGCAGTTCGAGCGCCACGCTGACCCGCTTGCGCTGGCCGCCGGAGAGACTGTGAATCGGCTGCCGGGCCCGCTCCTCCAGGCCGAGCTCCCGGATCACCTCGTCGACCCGGGCGCGCCGCTCGGCGGGCGCGGTGTCCTCGGGGAAGCGCAGCTCGGCGGCGTAGGCGAGGGCCCTGCGGACGGTGAGCTGGAGGTGCAGGATGTCGTCCTGCGGCACCAGGCCGATGCGCTGACGCAGCTCCGCGTAGTCCCGGTACAGGTCGCGGCCGTCGTACAGGACGGTGCCCCGGTCCGCGGGCCGCTGGCCGGTGAGCGCCCCGAGCAGGGTGGACTTGCCGGAGCCGGAGGGGCCGACGACCGCCAGCAGGCACTTCTGCCCGACGGGGAACGAGACGCCGTCCAGCAGGGTCTTGCGGCCGTGGTCCACGGTGACGGCCAGTTCCTGCACGTCGAGGGAGACCTCGCCGGTGTCCGTGAACTCGACGAGGTTGCCGCCGATCAGGCAGAACGCGCAGTGACCGATGCCGACGATGTCCTCGGCGGTGACCCGGGCGTCGGTGACGGGGCGGCCGTTGAGGAAGGTGCCGTTGTGGCTGCCGAGGTCGTGGATCCAGTACGTGCCGTCGGGGTGGGCCCGCAGCTCGGCGTGGCGGCGCGAGACCGTGAGGTCGTCGACGACGAGGTCGTTGTCGGGGGCGCGGCCGATCCGCACGGCGGCATGGTCGGGCAGCGGCCGCACGGACGTCGGCTGCCGGAACGTGCCGGTCCGGGCCGGGTGCGAGACGGAGGAAGGGCGCGGCGGAGGCGGCGGCGCGGGCGCCTCGGGCCGCGCCCGTACGGGCTCGGACGGTACCGGCTCCGGGGGTACGGCTTCCGGTCGTACGGGCTCCGGTCGTACGGGCTCCGGTCGTACGGGCTCGGGGGGCGCGGGCGCGGGGCCGGGAGGAGGGGTGGTCGGGGCGCGGGCCGGGAGCAGCACCGCCATCGGCCCCTCCGACGGGTGGCCGAAACGGATCACGGTGCCGGGGCCGACCGGACTGAGGGCCACCCGGCGGTCGTCCGCGAAGGTGCCGTTCGTACTGCCCTCGTCCTCCAGCGTCCAGTGGTCGCCGACCGCCCGCAGCACCGCGTGGTGCCAGGACGCCCGGGCGTCTGCCAGGACGAAATCGCTGGTGGGGTCGCGTCCGATGCGATAGACGCGGCTCGGGTTCATCACGGTCGCGTCCCCGCCGATCTCGAGCACGAGCTCGGGTGCGGCGGGCGCGAGGGGCCGCTCTCCCATGCGTGAATCTTAACGTCGGAGGCCCGTCCGCGCCTGGGAGGGCCGCCGGTATCGTGGGCGGCCGACCCACCGGAAAGGCGTGCGCGCAGGAGGAGGAGCCACCCGTGCCGAAAGGTGTCACCGGGCGCCGGCCCCGTACCCGCGCGGCCCTGCTCACGGCGGCCCTGGAGGTCTTCGCCGAGCACGGGTTCCACGCCGCCTCGATCGAGCAGATCTGTGAGCGCGCCGGTTTCACGCGGGGCGCGTACTACTCCAACTTCGCCAGCAAGGAAGCGCTCTTCCTCGCCCTCTTCGACGAGCACGGCGAGCGGATCGTGCACCGTCTCGCCGAGGCGATCGACGCGCTGGCCCCGGAGGACTACACCCTGGAGCGGCTCGCCGAGCTGGCCTCGCGCGTCGAGCCGGACGAGCGGGACTGGTACCTGGTGAGCACCGAGTTCACTCTGCACGCCATCCGCGATCCGCAGGCGGCCTGGGTGCTGGCCCGGCACGACGCCCGGCTGCGGGCCGAGATCGCCCGCGGCCTGGAGCTGGTCCTGCGCCGCGCCGGGCGCGAACTCACCGTGGACGCCGACCGGTTCGCCCGACTGATCGTCGCCCTCCGCGAGGGCGGTCTGGCCCAGAGCTATGTCGAACCGGACGCCCTGCCCCCGGGCAGTCTCGAACGCGACTTCCTGGCGGCGCTGCTGGAGTCGGCGACCCGCCGCGTCGAGGCCGGCCCCGCCGGCTGAGCCGCCGCCCGGCCGACCGAGCCGCCGCTCAGCCGGAGGCCGGCGCCCCGAAGCGGGCCAGCAGGTGCCACACGCGCTTGACGTGCTGCCGGTCGTAGCGCCCCGACTCGGCCGCCTCCTGCACGATCCGGGGATCGAGCCGGCCGTCCACGGCTATCTCGGCCCCCAGCTCCACGAACTCGGGCCCCCGGTACTCCGGATGCCGGCGCAGCTCCGCGACCGAGAGCCGGAAGCCCTCGTGCCACTCGACCGGGCAGGGCAGCGCGCGGGCCGCGGCCTCCACCTCCGTACCGCGGAAGGACGGGTCGAGGACCAGCGCCTCCACGTCCTTGCCGATCTCCACCGGCCCGTGGACCTGGGCCTCGACGTAGTCGTCGAGCGCGTCCGCCTCGGCGTCGGCGAGCGCGAGCGCCACCACCCCCGCCCGCTCCGCGACGCCGAAGTCCCGCGGCTCCAGGTAGCTGTCCGGATAGCAGAAGGTGCTGCGGGCGAGCGCGGCCCCGGTCAGGCGCAGGTGCGCGGAGCCGAAGCGCGGGGCGGCCCCGTACGGGCGGCGGCGATGGTCGAGGGCGCCGTACACGGGCCGCTCGTCCGCCGGCGCGTCGTCGTACGCACCCCCGAAGATCCTGCTCTCCCAGCGCCACCGGTCGCCGCCGGGGTGCGCGGTGAGCCCGCCGTTGCTGGTGCCGGTGACGAACTGCGAGCGGTAGACGCCCTCCTCGGCGAGCCGGTCGAGGAAGGTGGGATGGAAGTTGAGCGTGACCCGCAGCGTGGGATCGAGGGGACCGCCCGTCGCGAGGGCGGAGACGTGGGCGAGGGCGCGGCGCGGTCGTGGCTGAAGATCCATCGGCGCATTCTGCCCGAGGGAAGGGCCTTGCGGCCTGGGGTTTTCGCTGGCTACGGTCCTGCTCGGCGGCGGGGAAAGCGCTTGCGCGGCAGCCGGGGGCGGCGCGGGACGCACGGGACCCCGAAACCGCACGGAACGAACAGAAGGAGCGTGTACGACGTGACCAGCGGCAGGCCGAAGGACGTCCTCCTCTACACCCGCACCACCGGCTACCGCCACGACTCGATCCCGGCCGCGGCCGCCGCCCTCGCCGAACTCGCCGCGGAGGCCGGGCTCGCCGCCGAGACCACCGAGGATCCCGCCGCCTTCACCCCGGAGCGCCTCGCCCGCTGCGCCGCCGTCGTCCTCGTCTCCACCACCGGGACGGTGCTCACCAACGCGGGCCGCGCCTCCTTCGAGGCGTACGTACGCGGGGGCGGCGGCCTCCTCGCCGTACACGCCGCGGCCAACGCCGAGCCGCACTGGCCCTTCTACGGCGAAGTCCTCGGCACCCGGTTCGACGGCCACCCCGAGATCCAGCCCGGCACCGTGTGCGTCGACGCGCACGACCACCCGGCGACGGCCGGCCTGCCGGACCGCTGGGAGTGGACCGACGAGTGGTACAACTTCACGGCCAACCCCCGGGCCGCTGGTGTCCGCGTCCTCGCCCGGGCCGACGAGACGCGCTACCGCGGCGGCACACTGGGGGCCGACCACCCCCTGGTGTGGTGCCGGGAGGCCGCGCCCGACCGGGGGCGCGTCCTCTTCACCGCGCTCGGCCACGCGACGGAGGCGTACGCGGACCCGGCCTTCCGCGCCCACCTGTCGGGCGCCCTCCGCTGGGTGACGGGCGCCTGACGGCCGCCTCGCCGACCGCCCGCCGTGGGGTGCGGCGCCCACCCCCGTCGGCCCGGCCCCGTTGGCCCGGCTGTCCGTCGGCCCGCGCCCGTCGGCCCGGCCCTCCGTCGGTCCGGTCCTCTCCTCCGTCACCCCACCGCACCGCCCCGTTTGCGCCCGTCGCCCGGCCGCGAAAGGTTGCCCGTGACGGCGGAGGCCGGCCGAGGCCAGGAGGAGACGACATGGGCATCGCCACCGTGAACCCGGCGACCGGCGAGACGCTGCGCACCTACGAGGCCCACGGCCCCGACGAGGTCGAGCGGCGGGTCGACGCCGCCCACGAGGCGTACCGCCACTACCGGACCACGCCCTTCGCCGAACGCGCCCGGCTCATGCGCGCCGCCGCGTCCCTGCTCGACGAGGACGCCGAGGACATCGCGCGCACGATGACCACCGAGATGGGCAAGCCGATCGTCGCCGCCCGCGCCGAGGCCGCCAAGTGCGCCAAGGCGATGCGCTGGTACGCCGACCACGCCGAGGCGCTGCTCGCCGACGAGCACCCGTCCGAGCACGACGTCCAGGACTCCGGCGCCGACCTCGCCCGCGTGCACTACCGGCCGCTCGGCCCGATCCTCGCCGTCATGCCGTGGAACTTCCCGCTCTGGCAGGTCATCCGCTTCGCCGCGCCCGCGCTGATGGCCGGCAACACCGGGCTCCTCAAGCACGCCTCCAACGTGCCGCAGACCGCTCTCTACCTCGGGGACCTGTTCCGCCGCGCCGGTTTCGCCGAGGGCTGCTTCCAGACCCTGCTCATCGGCTCGGGCGCCGTCGAGGGCATCCTGCGCGACCCGCGGATCGCCGCCGCGACCCTCACCGGCAGCGAACCGGCCGGCCGCTCCGTCGCCGCGATCGCCGGCGACGAGATCAAGAAGACCGTCCTGGAGCTCGGCGGCAGCGACCCGTACATCGTCATGCCCTCCGCCGACCTGCCCCGGGCCGTGAAGACCGCCGTCACCGCGCGCGTGCAGAACAACGGCCAGTCCTGCATCGCCGCCAAGCGGTTCATCGTCCACCGGGACGTCTACGACGACTTCGCCGAGCGCTTCACCGCCGCCATGAACTCCCTCACCGTCGGCGACCCGCTCGACGACGACACCGACGTCGGCCCGCTCGCCACCGAACAGGGCCGCGCCGATCTGGAGTCGCTGGTCGACGACGCGGTGGCCGCCGGAGCCACCGTCTTGTGCGGCGGGAGCCGCCCCGACGACCAGCCGCGCGGCTGGTTCTACCGGCCCACCGTTCTCACCGGCATCACCCCGTCGATGCGCGTCCACCGCGAGGAGACCTTCGGCCCCGTCGCCACCCTCTACCCGGTCGCCGACATCGAGGAGGCCGTGACCGTCGCCAACGACTCGCCTTTCGGCCTGAGTTCGAACGTCTGGACCCGCAAGGACGAGGACATCGCCTTCTTCGTACGGGACCTGGAGGCGGGCGGCGTCTTCGTCAACGGCATGACCGCCTCCCACCCCGCCCTGCCCTTCGGCGGCGTGAAGCGCTCGGGCTACGGCCGCGAACTCTCGGGCCATGGCATCCGCGAGTTCTGCAACGCGACCACGGTCTGGCAACGCGCCTGACCCACTCCCCGTCCGGCCCACCCGACGCTCCCGACGGTTCAGGAACCCGCCGCACCACGGACGTAGGTGTCGAAAGCGGCCGGGACGCGTTCGCCGTAGACCGTGGCTCGTTCTCCCGAGTCCTCTACGTCCAGGTCGAAGAAGCACCGCTCGGCCGTTTCGGGATGCCGCAGTTCGACGTGCACCACCCGGGGATCGTCCGTATCGCCGAAGGCCCACGTCGCGGCGGCCCGTCCGCCGCCCGCCGGCACCCACGCACAGGCTTCGACCTGCGCTTCGGGCATGAGCTCGGCCGAACCGTCCGCGCGGATGACCAGCCGTGGGTCACCGCCGTCCTCGGCGATCCACGCCCCCTCCACGTCGTCCACGCCGAGGGCGACCTCACCCGCGCCGCCCGCGACGATCCCGTAGACCGCGCCCCCCACGACCACGGCCGCAACCGCAGCGAAGACGCCCACCCTCCGGAGCGATGTACGCGCTTCATCGGCCACTCCAAGCCCCCCTGTCCATCGGTCGGCGAAGGTGATCAGCCGGTTGACGGGGCCCAGCCTGGCGCCGGAAGCCAGGAGTGTCGAGTGCCGGGTCGGCCGCACCAGGCCACATCGGCAGCATGGCGACCTCGACACACCGACCCACCCCACCCGGGGACGCGGTTCGCCCGGACAGGACCTAGTCGGCCTCGCCCCGCGTCCACCGCGTCAGTTCGTCCGCGGACCAGGTGTTGATCACCCGGTCCGCGGGCACCCCGCACTCCTCGGCGCGGGCGCAGCCGTGGATCTGCCATTCGAGCTGGCCCGGTGCGTGGGCGTCGGTGTCCACGGCGAAGTACACGCCGGCCTCCACCGCGAGCCGCAGCAGGCGCAGGGGCGGATCGAGGCGTTCCGGGCGGCTGTTGATCTCGACGGCGGTGCCCGCCTCCGCGCAGGCCGCGAACACCCGTTCCGCGTCGAACTCGGACTCGGGGCGCAGGCGTCCGCCGCTCACCAGCCGACCGGTGCAGTGACCGAGCACGTCCATCAGCGGATTGCGGACCGCCCGTTCCATCCGGCGGGTCATCGCGGCGGCATCCATTCGCAGCTTGGAGTGGACGGAACCGACCACCACGTCAAGGCGGTCCAGGAGTTCGGGCTCCTGGTCGAGCGAACCGTCCGGCAGGATGTCGCACTCGATTCCGGTGAGCATCCGGAACGGCGCCCATTCCTCGTTGAGCCGCGCCACCACGTCCAGTTGCTCCCGCAGCCGGTCGGGCGAAAGGCCGCGCGCCACCTTCAGGGTCGGCGAATGGTCCGTCAGGACGATCCACTCGTGGCCGAGCCGGGCCGCCGCCCGCCCCATGTCCTCGATGGTGCTGCCGCCGTCCGACCAGTCCGAGTGCACATGGCAGTCGCCGCGCAGCGCCGCCCGCAGGGTCTCACCGCCCCGCGCCTCGGGCACCGGGATCTCCTTCTCCAGGCGCTCCAGATACTCCGGCACCCGCCCGGCCAGCGCCTCCCGCACCACCGCCGCCGTCTTCGGCCCGATCCCCTTGACCGACTCCAGGGTGCCCGCCGCGGCCCGCCGCGCCACCTCCTCCGCGCCCAGCGCCGTCACCGCCGCCGAGGCCGTACGGAACGCGCGGGCCCGGTACGCGGGCGCCTGTGAGCGCTCCAGCAGGAACGCGATCCGCTCCAGCGCCGCCACCGGGTCCATCGACGCACCGCCCTTCGCTCAGTTCTCCGGCCCCGTGCGACCGGATTCCGTACGGCCGGATGCCGCCCCGCCCCCGCCGCGGGCCTGCTCGTCCGGCTCCACCCCGTTCGGCCCGCCCGGCGTCGAAGGCGTCTCCGCGGGGCCGATCTCGCACCACACCGCCTTGCCCTCGCCGCGCGGCTCCACCCCCCACCGCGAGGCGATCGCGTCCATCAGGAGCAGCCCCCGCCCCGAGGTCGCCGCCTCGCCCGGCGTGCGCCGGCGCGGCCACGCGCTCGACCGGTCCTGCACGGAGAGCCGTACCCGCCGCACCGGCTCCGGCAGCACCTCCAGGGTCAGCACCGCACCGCCCTCGGTGTGCAGCAGCACGTTCACCAGCAGCTCGCCCGTCAACAGCTCGGCGTCGTCGGCGAGTTCCGGCATGCCCCAGTCCACGAGCGCCTGCCCCACCGCCGCCCGCGCGTCCGACAGGCCCTGCGGATCGGCCTGGTGGATGTACTGGTGGATGCGCGGCGCCCGGGGCGTGCCCGGGTCGGGGCTGCGCCGCAGCACGAGCAGCGCCACGTCGTCGCCGGAACCCCACCGCTCCCACAGCCGCTCCGACAGGTGGTCCGCGAGCGCCTCCGCCTGCGGAGGACCGCTGCTCACCGCCTCCGCGAGCGCGTCCAGGCCCGTCTCGATGTCCGTGTCCGGCTGCTCCACCAGGCCGTCCGTGTACAGCACCAGCGTCTCGCCCGGCACCAGGTCGAGCCGCGTCTCCGGGAACTCCTCGTCCCCGAAGACCGTCGCGAGGCCCAGCGGAAGACCGCCCCGCAGCTTCGGCCGGCCCACCCGCCCGTCCGTGTGCCGGATCAGCGGCCCCAGATGCCCCGCCCGCACCCCCCGCACCGTGCCGCCGGCCAGGTCCACCTGCGCGTAGGTGCAGGTCGCGAAGCGATTGGTGTCGAGCTCCGCGAGGAAGCGGGAGGCCCGGGCGAGCACCGTCGACGGGGCGTGGCCCTCGCCCGCGTACGCCCGCAGCGCGATCCGCAGTTGGCCCATGATCGCGGCGGCGTGGGTGTCGTGGCCCTGGACGTCGCCCACGACGACCCCGACCCGGCCGCGCGGCAGCGGGATCACGTCGTACCAGTCACCGCCGACCTGCCGGCCGCTCCACGCCGCGTGATAGCGCACCGCGATCTCGCCGCCGGTGATGGCCGGGATCCGGCGCGGCAGCATCGTCGCCTGGAGACCGGTCGCGAGCTCCCGCTCCTCGTCGAAGAGGATCGCCCGCTGCAGCGACTGCGCCACGATCGCGGCCAGACCGAGCAGCAGATTGCGCTCGTCGGCGTTGAAAGTGCTGCGGCGCCGGTAGAACAGCGCCATCCCGCCCAGCGAGCGGGCCTGGGCCACCAGTGGCAGATAGCAGGCCGAGCGGAACGGCATCCGGCCCACATAGGGGGCGAGCTCGGGGAAGTCCTGCCCCAGCGTCGGAAACGAGGACACGAAACGCGGCCGGCCGCTCAGCACCGTCTCCGCGAGCGGCAGCCCCCGGTCCAGACGGCGGCTGCGGAAGTCGTCGAAGACCTCCAGAGACTCGCCGCTCAACGCGATGATGTTGAGGGAACCGTTCTCCACCAGACCCAGCGCGAGCCCCTCCGCGCCGAGCCGCGCCAGACCCCCCGGGCCGGTCAGCGCCGCCGTCACGTCGTCCACGGTCACCGCCCGCGACAGCGCGTGCGTCGTCCGTTCCACGATCGTCGTCTGCACCTCGCGGCGCTTCTCCAGGTCGAGCACGAACTCCGAGTGCGTGACCTCGGTCGTCGCGTCCCGCACGATCCCCACGATGCGGTGCGCCATACCGCCGCCCCGGCGCAGGATCCGCGCCTGCACATGCGTCCATTGGGGTGTACCGTCCGGCCGTTCGAGCCGCACGTGCGCCGTGTAGGAGGAGCTGCCGCCGGTGATCGCGTCCCTGATCACCTGTTCGAGCCGGGTCCGTTCCTCGGGGTCCAGATCGCGTACGAGCGTCGCGGGCCGCCCGTCGAACTCGGCCGGGGCGAGCCCGAAGACCAGCAGGCCCGCGTCGTCGACGTCGATGGTGCCGGTGTCGAGGTCCCAGTCGAAGCTGCCGGTGCGGTTCATGGCGAGGCGCTCGGTCGGCCCGATCTCGCCGCCGCGCGTGTTCCGCTCGTCATCGGTCATCTTCCTTATTGTCGAACCCGCACACCCCGCACGCCATGGCGGCGACACGGCCACACGGGCGGATTCGGCAGAATGGGCCGGTGCAGCCGCCCTACCGCATCCTCGGAACCGCCCAGGCCCGCCGCCCCGACGGCACGGAGGCCGTACTGAGCGGCGCCCGGCTGCGGGCCCTGCTCACCGCGCTCGCCGCGGCGGGCGGCCGCCCCGTCGGCGCGGACGGCCTGATCACCCAGGTATGGGCCGAGGACATCGCCGAGGACCGGGACGGGGGCGGGGCCGGGGCCGCACATCGAGACCGGGACCGGGACCGGCTGGCGGCGCTCCAGGCGCTGGTGGGCCGCCTCCGCCGGGCCCTCGGGCGGGACGCCGTCGCCTCCGTGCCCGGCGGCTACCGGCTGGCCGCCGCCCCCGGCGACATCGACCTGTTCCGCTTCGAGGAGCTCGCCGACGACGCCGTACGGGAGCTGGACGCCGGCCGGCCCGAGCGCGCCGCGCGCCTGCTCGACGAGGCCCTCGGCCTCTGGCGCGGCCCCGCCCTCGCGGACCTGCCGGGGCACGGGGACGACCCCCTCGCCGTACGGGCCGAACAGCGCCGCACCCGTGCCCGGCGCGACCGGCTCGCCGCGGACGTCGCCCTCGGCCGCGCCCAGGACACCCTCGCCCCGCTCGCCGCCCTCACCGCCGAGCACCCCCTCGACGAACCCCTGCACGCCCTCCGCCTCCGCGCCCTGCGCGCCGCCGGCCGCCCCGCCGAGGCCCTCGCCGCCTACGAGACCGCCCGACGCACCCTCGCCGACCTCCTCGGCACCGAACCGGGACCCGAACTCAAAGCGCTGTACGAGGAGTTGCTGGCCGGCGACGAGCCGCCCGCCGCCCGTCGCGCGCTGCCCGCACCGCTGACCTCCTTCCTCGGCCGTACCGCCGAACTGCGCGACCTCGCCGACACGTTGGCCACCGGGCGGCTCGTCACCCTGACCGGCCCCGGCGGCGTGGGCAAGACCCGCCTCGCCCTGGCGGCCGCGTCGGCCCACCCCGACACCTGGCTCGCCGAACTCGCCTCCGTACGCGACGCGTCCGACGTCCCCGCCGCCGTCCTCACCGCCCTCGGCGCCCGCGAGACCCACCTCTGGCGCGACGCCCCCGCCCGCGACCCCCTCACCACCCTCGTCGACCACTGCGCCCGCCGTCGGATGCTGCTCGTCCTGGACAACTGTGAGCATGTGGTGGGTGCGGCGGCGGGGTTGGTGGAGGTGCTGCTTGCGCGGTGTCCGGGGGTGACGGTGCTTGCGACGAGTCGTGAGCCGTTGGGGGTGCCGGGGGAGGTGCTGCGGCCGGTGGGGCCGCTGCCGGTGGAGACGGGGGTGCGGCTGTTCGGGGAGCGGGGCGCGGCGGTGCGTCCGGGGTTCCGGGCGGCGGACGATCCGGAGGCGGCGGCGGAGATCGTGCGCCGGCTGGACGGTCTGCCGCTGGCGATCGAGCTGGCCGCGGCGCGCCTGCGGATGCTGACGCCCCGGCAGATCGCGGAGCGTCTGGACGACCGTTTCCGGCTGCTGACCTCGGGCGCGCGCACGGTCCTTCCGCGTCAGCAGACCTTGCGCGCCGTGGTCGACTGGTCCTGGGACCTGCTGGACGAGGCCGAGCGGGCGGTCCTGCGGCGTCTGGCGGTCTTCACGGGCGGGTGCGACCTGGAGGCGGCGGAGGCGGTCTGCGGTGAGCCGGGGCAGGAGTCCGAGGTGCTGGAGCTGCTGGGCGCGCTGGTCGACAAGTCGCTGGTCGTGGCCGCTCCCACGGAGGCCGGTATGCGCTACCGGCTCCTCGAGACGGTCGCGGAGTACGC